>CAIPQY010000224.1 GCA_903867275.1 uncultured bacterium
CCCGAGCCCAGCGTCTCGCGGCCCAGCACCGCCACATCCAGCGTCAGTTGGGTGTCGTTGCGGATCTGCACCTGCGTGGCATGGTTGGCGCACCCGGTGGCCAGCACGCTCATGAGCAGCCCATGTGCCCATGCGGCAAGGATCATCGCGGTACGGCGCGTCATGCAGGTTCGGTGCATGGCGACAGCCTAGTCGAGGTCCATCCGTCGCATGCGCGGTCTATGATGCGGCCCATGCCCGCGGCGACCGCAGCCATCCGATCCACTCGCGTCATCATCGGACTCGAGATCCATGTGGAACTGCGCACGCGCAGCAAGATGTTCACCCGCGCGCCGAGTCCTGCGCATCCCGACTTCGAGGGTCGCGAGCCGAACGCGCTGGTCGATCCGCTGGTGGCTGCGTTGCCCGGCACGCTGCCCGTCATGAACAAGCGCGCCGTGGAGATGTCGGCCATGGTGGGCCTGGCGCTGCACTGCACCATCGCCGAGCACTGTCACTGGGATCGCAAGAACTACTTCTATCCCGACCTGCCCAAGGGCTATCAGATCAGCCAGTACGACCAGCCGCTGTGCAGCGACGGCTTCTTCGATCTGCCGGTGGCCGGCGGCGCCAGGCGCATCGGCATCATCCGCGCGCATCTGGAAGAGGACACCGGCAAGCTGGGCCACGAGCTGCCCGGCGGTTTCCACTACGACGGCAGCCTGGTCGACCTCAACCGTGCGGGCACGCCGCTGCTCGAGATCGTCACCGCGCCCGACTTCGGCAGCGCCGACGAGGTGGTGGCCTTCGCGCAGGAGCTGCGCAACCTCTGCCGCTTCCTTGGCGTGACCGAGGGCGTGATGCAGAAGGGCCACATGCGCTTCGAGCCCAACGTGAACATGGCCATCACGCTCGAGGACGGCACCGAGATCCGCACCCCGGTGGTCGAGGAGAAGAACCTGAACAGCTTCAAGGCCGTGAAGGGCGCCATCGAGCACGAGATGGTGCGTCAGGTCGAGGCGTGGAAGCGCGATGGCCGCGTGATGGGCCGCGGCATGAAGGCCACGCGCGGCTGGGACGACGTGAAGGGCGAGACGGTGCTGCAGCGCGAGAAGGAAGACGCGCACGACTACCGCTACCTTCCCGACCCCGACCTGCTGCCGGTGGAGATCGACGCGGCGTGGCGCGCGCGCCTGCAGGCCGAGCTGCCCGAGCCGCCGCTGTCGCGACGCCAGCGCTACGTGAAGGACTTCGGCCTGGCGGAGGTCGACGCCGAGAACCTCACCGCCGAGCGCGATGACTGCTTCTACTTCGAGGCATGCGTGCAGGCGGCGGGCGGCGGCGCGAAGGCGGGGTTCGCCATCGGCAAGCTGCTGCGCAACACCGGCGCCAAGTGGGCGAACGAGCGGGGCACCGCCATCGCCGCACTCGGCGTGAAGCCCGAACGCGTCGCCGAGCTGTTCGCGCTGCGCGAAGCCAACGCCGTCGGCCCGCAGGCCGCGGATCAGCTCTTCGGCCTGCTGTGCGATGGTGATGCGTCGGTGCACGGTCTGGCCGAGAAGCACGGTCTGCTGCAGGTGCGCGACGAGGCGGCGCTTGATCGCTGGTGCGACGAGGCCATCGCCGCCAACGCGCAGGCCGCCGCCGACGTGGCCGCGGGCAAGGTGGCCGCCATCGGCCGCATCGTGGGTGCGGCCATGAAACTCTCCGCGGGCAAGGGTGACGCCAAGAGCTTCAACGAACGCATCCTTCGAAAGCTGCAGAAGTCATGAGCAACCTGCTGTATGAACCCGCCGAGGTGGTGGTGCCGGCCGCCGCGATCGCCGACCGCGTGCCAACGCTTGCGCAGGAGATCGTGCAGGCCTACGGCCACGGTGCCGAGGGCATCGTGATCGTGCCCTTGATGACCGGTGCGTTCGTGTTCGCCGCCGACCTGGTGCGCCGCATTCCCAATCGCCTGCGCGTGGATGTTGCCACGGTGCGCAGCTACGGCAGCGGCACGGTGTCGCAGGGGCCGCGCATCGAGGGGGTGATGCCGAGCGTGCAGGGCCGCCACGTGCTGCTTGTCGACGACATTCTGGACAGTGGTCGCACGCTCACCTTCCTGCGACAAAACATGATGGAGCGCGGCGCCGGCAGTGTCCGCAGCTGCGTGCTGCTTCGCAAGAAGCTGCCGGCCGCGATGGCCACGCCCTGCGAGTTCGTGGGCTTCGACATCGACGACCTGTTCGTGGCCGGCTACGGCCTCGACTACGACGGCTGGTTCCGCAACCTGCCCGATGTGGTGAGCCTGCGCAAGGTCGGCGAGCAGGCGCCGATCGTTCGCTGACGGCGGTTCAGCGCTTCGCGTTCCACGGCGCGTCCGCGCGCGGATCCGGCTCGGTGGCCTTCATGCGCTCCAGCGCCGCGCGATCCTCGTCGTTGAGCGTCTTGGGCGCTTCCACGCGGATCAACGCGTACAGATCGCCGGTGTCGCCCTTGGCCGCGACGCCCTTGCCCTTCAGTCGCAGTCGCTTGCCGCTTGCGGTGCCGGCCGGCACGCGCAGCGTTGCGGTGCCCTCGAGCAGCGGCACTTCCACGCTGGTGCCGAGTGCGCACTCCGCGATCGAGATGGGCACCTCCACGATCACGTCCAGACCTTCGCGGCGGAACCACGGATGCGGCGCCACGGAGATGTGCAGCACCAGGTCGCCGGCGGGTCCGCCGCCCATGCCTTCGCCACCCTTGCCGCGCAGGCGCAGATCGCCGCCGCTCTCGATGCCCGGCGGAATGCGCACATCCAGGCTGATGGGCTGGCCGTTGCTCTCGAGACTCACGTGACGCACGCCGCCGAGCGCCGCGGTCATGAAGTCCACGGTGATGCGGCTCTCCAGATCCTCGCCCGCGCGCGCGCCGCCGCGACGGCCACCTGCGCGCCGCGCACCGCCGCCCATGAAGTCGCCGAAGATCTCCTCGAAGGTGGAGGCGTCCACGTTGCCCCAGCCACCCTGCGCGCCACCCGGCGCGCCACCCATCGACGGACCGGCATGGCCGAACTGGTCGAACTGCTTGCGCTTCTGCGCATCCGACAGCAGGTCGTAGGCCTCCTGGATCTCCTTGAACTTGGCGCCGGCCTCGGCGGTCTTGTTGAGATCCGGATGGAACTTCTTCGCCAGCTTGCGGTGTGCCTCGCGGATCTGCTCCGGGGTGGCGGAGCGCGGAACGCCAAGGATGTCGTAGGGGTCGCGCGGCATGGCGTCACCCAGCCGTCTCGGCCTTCCGGAACAGCTCGAAGAGTTCCTGGGCACTGCGCGCGGCGTAGGTCTTCTCGCGGAAGACCGGGTCGGTCATGAGCCGGCTCAGGCGGCCCAGCGCCTGCACGTGCTCGGTCACCTTGTCCGGCGGGCTCACCAGCATCACGATCAGCTTCACCGGCTTGCGGTCGATGCTGTCGTACTCGATGGGCTGGGTCGGCATGCCGATCGCCATGGCCAGGCGCTTCACCGCCGCGCCCTTGCCGTGCGGAATGGCCAGGCCTTCGCCAATGCCGGTGCTTCGCTGCGATTCGCGGGCCCACACCGCGGCCTTCAGTTCGGCCGCGTCGCCCACCGCGCCGGCCGCAGCCAGCACGTCCACCAGCTCTTCGATGGCAGCGCGCTTCTCGGTGGCCAGCAGGGGCACCTTCACGCAGTCGGGCTTGAGCACGTCGAGGCAGTTCATGCTGTGGCTCCCCAAAGGGAATCGGGCAATGTTACCGCGCGGCCGGCTTCGATTGCGCGCGCGGAATCACGCCCTCGAACAGGGCGGCGAAGGATCCATCCCGGTAGGCGGCCGCGGGTTCCCCCGGCAGGCCCGCAGGCGTGCGGCGTTCGATCGAGGGCGTGACCTTGCCCAGTCGCGCCGTCAGCCATTCGATCTGCCGCTCGTTCTCCTCGGTCTCCAGGCTGCAGGTGGCGTACAGCAGGGCGCCGCCAGGCTTCAGCAGGGGCAGGTGCTCCTCCACGATCTGTCGCTGCAGCGAAACCAGCGACTGCAGCGACATCGGGCTCAGGCGGTGGGCCGCCTCGGCGCGGCGTGGCAGCACACCCGTGTTCGAGCAGGGCACATCCAGCACCAGCAGATCGGCCTTGCCAAGCATGTCGCGAAGGTCGTTGCCCTCGGCCACGCGGATGCGACCCACGCCACCGCGCTTGGCGCGATCGGCGGTGTCCCGCAGGCTTTCGCGGCGTGGTGCATCGGGCTCGCTGGCCACCACTTCGGCCGTGGGGTGCAGTTGCGCCAGTTGCAGGCTCTTGGTGCCGCGGCCGGCGCAGGCATCCACGATCAGCGCGGGCTTCAGGTGTGCGGTGCGCTGCGCGGCCATGGCGCTCGAGATGTCCTGCACGCGTGCCAGCGGGTGCGCTGTGAGCAAGTCCACCATGGAGGCGTGATCGCCCGTCCACAGGCACGCGCTCTCGCCGGCGACGGCTTCCGCACCCGCGGTGCCGGCAGGCAATCCGTGCACGAAGATCGGAGGCTGCACCAGCGTGTGCAACGCCAGCGCGTGCGCCTCGGCCATGCCGAAGCGGTTGATCCATCGCAGCAGCAGGTGCATGGGAAGGCCCGTGCGTTGCGCCAGGCGCTCAGGCGGCGAGGCGCTGAACACCGGCATTCGCAGCCGCCACGCGCCGCCATCTTCCAGCGGAAGCAGATTGCACGACTCCTTGTCGCTGGCCGCATACGCCTCGGGCGTCAGGCGTTCCTCGCGCATCGACGACAGACCACGCAGCACGGCGTTCACCATGCCGCCCGCGCCCGGTCGCAGCCGGCGCTTGGCCCACTCCACGGTCTCGTCCACCGCGGCGTGCTCGGGAATGCGATCCATCAGGAACAGCTGCGCCGCGCCGCCAAGCAGCGCCGCCTGCAGCGGAAACTCCACCTTCGCCCACGGTCGCGTGAGCTGCCGTTCAAGCAGCGTCTTCAGCGTCAGCCATCGACGAACCGCCTGGCGCTCGATCATGCGCGCCAGTGCGGCGTCGCGCGGATCGAGTTCGGGCAGCTCGTCGCGCGGCGGATCCAGACGCGGCCAAACTTCCGCGTGATCGGCGAGCCGATCGAAGGCGGCGATGCGTCCGGGGTTCATGATCGTGCGCTCAGCGCGCTGCCTTCGGCTTGGTGAAGCTCTTGGGGTACTTGCGCGTCGCGGCCTGCTTCAGCGAGGGCGCCTTGTCGATGCGCTCCCAGGTGAAGGTGCCGGGACCACCCTCGCCGGGGCGACGGCCGAAGTGGCCGTGCGTGGCGGTGGGGCTGTAGATCGGGCGCAGCAAATCGAGCGTGTCGATGATGCCCGCGGGGGTCAGGTCGAAGTGCTTGCGCACCTCCGTGGCCAGCCATGCATCGGGCACCACACCGGTGCCCTGGGTGTCGACCAGCACGCTGGTGGGCTCCGCCACGCCGATCGCGTAGCTCACCTGCACCTCGCACACGTTGGCCAGGCCGGCCGCGACGATGTTCTTGGCGATGTAGCGGCACATGTAGGCCGCGCTGCGATCCACCTTGCTCGGGTCCTTGCCGCTGAAGGCGCCGCCGCCGTGACGACCGCGACCGCCGTAGGTATCCACGATGATCTTGCGACCCGTCAGGCCGCAATCGCCGTGCGGGCCGCCGATCTCGAACTGACCGGTGGGGTTCACGTGCACCTTGATGCCGTTGCTCCACCACTTGCCGAGCACCGGCTTGATGATGTGCTTGATCACTTCCGCCTTCAGGCGCTTCTGGCCGGCGGGACCGTTCCATTCGGGCGCGTGCTGCGTGCTCAGCACCACGGTCACCACGCGCACGGGCTTCAGGCCGTCGTACTCCACGGTGACCTGGCTCTTGGCGTCGGGACGCAGGCCCTTCACGGTGTTCTTCTCGCGCACCTCGGCCTGACGCTTCACCAGCTCGTGGCTCAGCGCGATGGGAAGCGGCATGAATTCCTTGGTCTCGTTGCAGGCGAAGCCGAACATCATGCCCTGGTCGCCGGCGCCCTGATCCTTCTTCTTCTTGCGACCCACGCCGCGCGCGATGTCGGGGCTCTGCTTGCCCAGCAGCACGTTCACGCCGCAGCTCTTGCCATCGAAGCCCTTGCTGGGGCAGTCGTAGCCCGCCTTCAGCACGGCCGCACGAACGATCTTGGGAATGTCGATGGTGGCGCGCGTGGTCACTTCACCAGCCACCACGGCGGTGCCGGTGGTCACCAGCGTCTCGCAGGCCACGCGGCTGGCCGGGTCCTTCGCGAGCATCGCATCAAGCACCGCGTCGCTGATCTGGTCGGCGAGCTTGTCGGGGTGTCCCATCGAGACGGATTCGCTGGTGAAGAGGTGCTTGGCGGCCATGGCTTGTTCTCCGGTGAAATGAGGATGCGATCGAAGCCAACAATGGTAGCGGGGTCGGGCTGCCGCCGGGGCGGCGTCTTCCTACCATCCGGGCGGAGGCAGCACCCATGCAAGTCACCATGCAACTCTCGCGCATCTTCATCCGGGAGATGACCGACATGCAGATCATCGAATTGAGCGAAGTGGGCGGCAGCCGCACCTTCCCGATCGTGATCGGCCTGCCGGAGGCTTTCGCCATCGAGCGCCGCCTGAAGGGCATCGAGATCCCGCGGCCGCAGACCCACGACCTGCTCGCCAGCCTGCTCGACGCGCTGGGGGGCACGCTGCGGCGCATCGAGATCCACGACCTGCGTGAGGGCACGTTCTACGCGCGGCTGGTGATCGAGCAGGGCGGCCGCGAGGTGATGGTGGATTCGCGACCCTCCGACGCGATCGCGCTGGGTGTGGCCAAGAGCGTGCCCATTCTGGTCGACGAGGCGGTGCTCGCGCAGGCCGCGGCCGATGCCGCCGCCGGCGTGGGGCCCGTGCCCGACATCGGCCCCGAGCAGGAACCCGACGAAGAGGATGACGACGCGTGAAGCAGCGACAGGGTCCTGCCATGGATGGAGCGCGCGCATGAGCACGCAGTTCTCGCCGCTGCTCACGCAGCGACTCGTCGACATGCAGCCGATCGGGGGGGTGATCAAGCAGCGTGCCGAGGACTTTCTGGTGGACGAACTGCCGCTGATCGACCCCTGCGGCGAGGGCGAGCACCTGCACATCGGCGTGCAGCGCGCCGGCATGACTCACGATGACATGGTGGACGTGATCGCGCGCCACTGCGGCGTGCCCGCGCGCGCGGTGGGTCACGCAGGCATGAAGGACAAGATGGCGGTCACGCGTCAGACCGTGTCGGTGCATCTGCCCGGCCTGCCGGATCCGCCGGTGCTGCAGCACCCAAGCATGGAGTTCATGTGGGCCAGGCGCCACACGGCCAAGCTGCGGCCAGGCCAGCTGCGTGGCAACCGCTTTTCCATCCGCATTCGGCAGGTGAATCCGCTGCATGCGCCGCGCGTGCAGCAGGCCATGCAGGTGTTCGCCTCCCGCGGTGCACCCAATGCATTCGGTTTCCAGCGCTTCGGTCATCGGCGCAACGGCCACCTGCTGGGCATGCTGCTGGCGCAGGAGCGCTGGCAGGAACTGCTGGATGAACTCGTCGGTGCGCGCGGCACGCCGTTTCCAGACTGGCAGCGCGAGGCGCGCGAGCGATGTGACGCCGGAGACTTCGCCGGCAGCGTGCCGCTGTGGGCGCGCGGTGACCACGCCGAGCGATGCGCCGTTCGCGCGCTGCAGCAGGGGCGCAATCCGCGCGCCGCGGTGATGGCCATTCGAGACACCACCCGCGGCTTCTGGATGAACGCCGCGCAGAGCGCCGGTTTCAACGCGGTGCTCGGCGCGCGCATGCAGCGCGGGTTGTTCGATCGATTCATCGGCGGGGATCTGGCGAACCTGCATCCGGGACGGTCCCTGTTCCGTGTGCAGGCCGAGGCGCTGGCCGACGCCGCGCAGGCCGCAGAACTGCAGCGCCGCATCGACGCATTCGACTGTTCGCCCACGGGCCCCATGGCGGGCCCCGATGCGATGGCGCCCGAGGGTGATTGCCTGACGCTCGAGACGCAGGTGCTTGCCCAGATCGGCATGACCGTCGAAGGCTTCGCCGGCGCGCGAAACGCACCCGTTGGCGAGCGACGCAGCCTTCGCATGCATGTGGGAAGTCCGCAGGTGGAATCAGGCGTGGACGAACACGGCGGTTACATCCGCGTGGCCTTCGACCTGCCGCGCAGCGGCTACGCCACCAGCGTGCTGGCGGAGATCATGGGTGCTGCGTCCACGGAAGAAGCGAACGCCCCGCTCCAGATGGAGTGAGGGGCGTTCGTTGGTTCCAAGGTTCTGATCAGGCGCTGCGACGGCGCTTGCCGAACGCTGCGGCCGCAAGGCTGAGCAGGGCGGCGGCGCCTGGTGCAGGGACCGGTGGCGGTGGCGGAGGAACTGGCGGATTGTTGAAGCCCGCATCATCCTCGAAAGGCGTGTCGGACCACGGCGTCACCGTGGCCAGCGGCGGAATGTCGCTCTGCTGCGGCGTGGAGGGCCCATCGACGGCGCCTAGCAGCGCATCGCCCACCACCTGCGTGAAATCGTCGGCGGCCTGCGCCAGCATCTGTTGCTGCAGGCCGATGCCCGAGACCTTCAGGGGCAGCCCGCCGGCGGCTGCCACGAAGTTCATGAAGGTTCCGGTGGAACGAAGATCCAGACCCACGCTGCGCGGGCGGGTGGGCAGGTCGATGCTTGCAACGGCATTGGTGGACAGCGACGCGCCGCTCGCAGGCACTTCGATCTGATAGCCGACCACGGACTGGCCCGGGGGCACGCCAAGGTCGCCCGACAGGTCGAGACCGATCACGCAGATGCGGTGCGGCGTGGGATCGTTGCCCAGGATCATGCTCACATTGGTGGCGCCGCTCTCGAACACGCTCGGGGGCAGCAGCCTGGTGGTGCCGAACACCAGCGTTTCGGGCTTGTCCGCGGTGCCAGCGAGGATCGGCGTCAACTTCACCGAACCGTTCGGCACCGGGGCCATCACCAGCACTTCGGGGTTGTCGTCGTCGGCAGCCGGGTCATTGTCGGTTTCGGGCAGCGGCAGGAAGATCTGGATTCGCGAGGTCGTGCGGCCGGTGGGGCGGATCATGCGGCCAAAGTCCGGACTGCTGATCGCGTCGAGCGCGGTCATGCCCGGCGTGGGGACCATCTCCTTCGTCAACGCGAATTCGAACACACCCTCGGGCTTGTCGATCTCGTTGTCCGGAACCACGTCGAAGGTGTCCGGCTTGGCGTGATTCTCGCCGTACAGGCGCACCGCGATCGGCTCGCGGAAGTCGCCGGATTCAAACTTGATCGTTCGACTGCCGACCGTCAGGCTCTTCACGGCCACGTTCTCGCTGAACACGCCGCCGCCCGACGCGGCCACGTTCTTGTCGCCCACGGCCAGCACGCCGCTGGAGTAGGGCACCACCTTCGCCGAGGCGACGGTGCAAGCCAGCATGGAAAGTCCGCCACCGATCAACGGCAGCACATTGCGCCAATTGGCGCAGCCCTTTTCCTTCAACCTCAGCATGGCGAAGATCCTTTTCCTCTCTCGAACTTTTTGTATCCGGCGTGCAAGCACGCACCGCTTCGCGAGAAGCAGTCCGAGCCACTCTCACATTCGAATACGCAGGGTCGAGCGGTTCCGTGTCACTTGGAACAAAGAAGACATGGCGGCCGAATTATCGGGCCTTGCTGGCCCGAGGCCCTCTTCGCGCAGCAAAGAAGCTGCGCAGAAGGCCGATCGCTTCCGGTGCCAACATGCCGCCGGCGCATGGCAGGCGGTGGTTCAGGCGCTGATCCTGCGGAATGTCGTAGAGGGTGCCCACGGCACCGGCCTTGGGGTCGAAGGCCCCGAAGACCAGGCCACCCAGGCGCGCATTCACCAGCGCCCCCGCGCACATGGGGCAGGGTTCCAGTGTGACCGCCATGCGGCAATCGTGCAGGCGCCAACGCCCAAGCCGCTCGCCCGCGCGCCGCAGCGCCACCAGCTCGGCGTGACCCGCCGGGTCGCGCGTGGCTTCTCGATCGTTGGCGGCCTCGGCCACGATCTCGCCTTCGCGGTATATGACTGCGCCCACCGGCACTTCGCCTGCTGCCGCAGCCATGCGCGCCAGATCGAGTGCGCGCCGCATCATGCGCAGGTCGGTTGGCTGCACCCACGCGTGGCGCGTCTGCATGGTTGCCAGCCACACGCGCTCGCGCCGCAGCGCGTTGCGCAGGTAGCGGCCACTCATGCGTCGCGTCCTCGCACCACGCGCAGCAGTCGGTCCAGCACCTCGCCCTTGGACACCGCCGATGGTGGCGCGATGCGCAGCAGCACGATGCCCAGCTCGAACAGCAGGTACACCGGCACGGCCAGCAGCGCCAGCGAGAATGGATCGCCGCTTGGCGTGACGATGGCTGCCACCAGCGCCGAGATGAGGATGGCGTAGCGGCGGAACTTGCCCAGCGCCTCGGGCGTGAGAACGCCGAGCCATCCGAGCAGCAGCACGGCCAGCGGCGTCTGGAACGCGACGGCCGTTCCCAAGGCGAAATCCAGCGTGAAATCCAGATATTCGCTCAGGCGGAACTGCTGCGCCAGGCGTGAACCGTGCACCAGCTGCGTGGTCAGCACCTCCAGACCACCGCCTTCCACGGGCACGGTGACGGCCAGTCGATGGTCGGGCGTCAGCCACATCTGGCCTGCGCGCGGATTTTCGGGCGGCGTGGACAGCGTTGGCAGCGAGGGAACGGCGGGTGTGGTGATCGCCGTGTCGCTGGTCGCGGCGGTCATGGTGATCGGCGGCTCGCTGCCGAAACTCACCAGCACCGTCAGCATCATCGGCAGCAGCAGGAAGTACAGCAGCGCCATGCCGGCCAGCGTGAGCACCGCCGACATCGGCACAAGCATGCGCACGAAGCGCCGCTCGTGCGAGAACAGTCCGGGCTCCACGAACTTCCACGCCTGCAGCGCGATCCACGGCGCGCCGAACACCAGCGAGGTGACCAGCGACAGTTTCAGGTCGGTGCTCAGGGTCTCGATGGGGCTGAGCACCTGCAATTGCGCAGGCAGATCGTGCGCGCGCAGCGCCTGCATGGCGGGCTCGCACAGCACGTCGCGGATGGGTTCGGCCCACACGAATGCCGCGATGGCGATCGGCACCGGCACCACGATCGCCCACAGCAGTCGCCGCCGCAGCTCTTCCAGATGATCGCCCAGCGTCATCACGCCGGCGTGTGTGGGATCGAGCGGCTCCATTCCGCGATGCTATCCCGGCCTCGCGCCAGTCAGGGCTTCGGCGGCAGGCCGAAGAAACGGCATGCGTTGCGGTCCAGCATGTCGGCGCAGGCGGCTTCGTCCATGCCGCGCAGCGCGGCCAGTTGCTTCACCACCAGCATCACGTGCGCAGGGCGATTGGGCTTGGCGGTGCGCATGGGCTCGGGAGAGAGGAACGGCGCGTCCGTCTCGGCCATGATGCGGTCATCGGGCATCAGTTTCGCCGCCGCCTGCACCTCGGGTGCGTTGCGATAGGTCACGATGCCGGTGAAGCTGATCCAAGCGCCGAAGTCGAGCACGCGCCGCGCCTCGGACTCGCTGCCGCTGAAGCAGTGGAACACGAAGCGGTCGCGCGGCAGGCCGCTGGCGGCGAGCATGGGCAGCAACTCGTCGAACGCCTTGCGGCAATGGATGATCACCGGCTTCACGATGCCTTCCTCGCGCCAGCGCACCATGCGATCGAGTTGCCCCTCGAGCGCGGCCATCTGGTGCGCCTTGCCTGGCGTTGCATAGTGGTTGTCCAGCCCGAGTTCGCCCCAGGCCACGCAGCGCGGATGCTGCGCGCAGGCACGCAGCGCTCCCCAGTCCACGGGCTCGTCACTGTGCAGCGGATGCACGCCGGCGCTGCACCACACGCCCTCGTGCGCCTGCGCGATGGCCAGACCGGCCACGCTGTCGGCGCTGGTGGTGCCCACGGTGATGCATCCGCGCACGCCGGCCTCGCGCATGCGATCCAGTTCGGCGGGTATCTGTCCCTCGTACTGCGTGAAGGTGAGATGGCAGTGGGTGTCGATCATCGTTGCACTTCACCGGACCGTAGCAGACCCAGTCGCATGAGTGGCGGGCCCACGATCTCGTGCAGTGCCACCACCGCCAGCAGCAGCGCATGCAGCGCATCGGCCCAGGGCTGACCGGCGAAGGCTGTGCGGGCCTCGGCGGCCAGCGCGATGCTGACACCTGCCTGCGGCACCATGGTGGTCCACAGCCACGTGCGCACGGGAGGCTGCACGCGCGCCCACGCGCATCCCGCCCGCAGGCCGGTCCAGATGCCCGTGAGCCGCAGCAGCGACAGTCCCAGTGCCAGCGGCCACAGCGTGGCCAGCGACGCGATGCCGATGCGCGCACCGGCCACGGCGAAGAACAGCGCGTAGGTGGCGGGCAGCAGGTCATCGATGGAGCGGAACAGCCGCACGCTGCGGCGCGGCAGCAGATTGGCCAGCGCGAAGCCCGCGGTGATGCCGGCGAGCAGCGGTGCGATCGACAGCATGCGGCCTGCCAACGCGATGGCGAATCCAGCCACCACCACCACCAGATCCAGTCGGCCGCGCGTCTTCAACGCTGCCAGACCAAGCAGTCCGGCGAACAGCACGCCCACCAGCAGCGAGCCACTCAGGTGCCACGCCACCGCCAGCGCCGGTGAACCGCCGCTGGTCGTGTGGGTGGCGCTCCATGCGGCCAGCAGTGCGCTGACCAGCACCACCAGCGTGAGATCCTTCACCACGGTCACCGCGAGCGAGGTGCGCGCGAACACGCCGGTGGCCTTCGTCTCGCGCAGCATGGCGGTGACGATCGCGGGACTGTTGGCCACGCCCATGGCGGCCAGTACCGCGGTCAGGTACCAGCGCTCGGGTGCGGTGCGTTCCGAGAGCAGCGGCACGAAGCCGCCCAGCGCCGCCAGCCCCGCGCCGATCAGCAGCAGCACGCCGGTCATTTCGGAAACAACCAGTCGCGCCACCACCGCGCCCGTTCGCCGAAGAAAGTCGAGGCGGATCTCGCCACCAGCCACCAGCCCGATCAGGCTCACGGCGAGCGCATCGATCAGCTCCAGGTAGCGCAGTTCGTCGCGCGGCACCAGCACCGGCAACTGCAGGTCAAGCGCCTGATGCAGTTCCGGTCCGGCGAGCACGCCGAACAGCAGGGCGCCACTCACGCGCGGCAGGTTGGCCATGGCCAGGATCTCGCCCAGCAGAAACGCACCAAGCAGCAGCAGTCCAAGCGACAGCGCCGCGGTGGTCACGCCGGGCGGGGCACGCAGCGGAAGATCGCCCAGCAGTCCGGGCAGCATCGATCGGCCGCCGGCGCTGGCGGTCCAGTGTCGAAGCAGCGCCACGGCGACCAGCAGCAGCACCAGGCTGAACATGAGCGTGGCGAGTCGCTTCATGTGCGCGATCTCCACAGCAGCGGCAGCACGCCGCTGGCCAGTCCCACGGCGGTCAGCGCAAGCAGGATGCCGCGTTCCACCGACCCGTCATGCGACTGCAGTGCGGCCACGCCAAGCGCGACCGCGATCGGGGCCTGACGCACCACGGCGGATCGAAGCCGCGCAGCGCCGGGTTCCTTCCACGCATGGCGCAGCGCCATGCCGGCGATCATCGGCTTGGCCACCAGGCGCACCAGCAGCACGCCGCCGGCGACCACCCACGGCCACCATGCGTTGGCACCTTCGAGCAGCACGCCTGCCAGCAGGAAGAAGATCGCCGCCACCGCCGGCTCGCTCTCCGAGACCAGTCGTTCCATGCGTCGCATGGAACCGCCCTGCGTGTTCGTGACGATCAGGCCCAGCAGAAATGCGCCGGGCAGCGGCGTGGCATCCATGGCCGCCGCCGCGCCTGCCACCAGCGACAGTGTTGCAAGAAGCGCAAGCGTGAGGCGACCATCGCTTCCCACCTGCGAGCCGAGCACGGCTCGAAGGCTGGAGCCTGCCGCCGCGGCCACGAGCAGCGTGGCGATGAGCGCACGCGATCCCTCCGGTGAGAAGGAGATCACGTCGCTGGACACGATGGCCAGCACGCTGCCAAGGCCCGCGCCGGCCTGCACCAGCGACGCCACGCGCACCGCGCGCGCATCCAGTCCGCGAAGCGAACGCAGTTCACCCGACCATCCGATGCTGGCCGCTCCCGCAAGACTGGCGATCGGCCACGCCATGCGCAGCGTGGCGTTGGGTGCCGCCCACCGCAGCACGAGGAATGTCCATGCGGCCACGGTGATGAAGCTGATCAACGCGTCGAAGGCGATCCAGCGCCACAGCGTCGTGGGCACCAGCGCCAGCAGTGATCGCTTCATCTGCAGTCCCACCAGCAGGCCGATCCACGCCAGACCAAGTTGCGTGAGCGGACGAAGTTCGATCAGCGACTCGCGATGCAGCAGCCCGAAGCCGCCCGGCCCAAGCAACGTGCCCGCCAGCAGCGCGATCCATCCACCACCCAGGAGTGCGCTCGCCAGCGGCCATCTCGCAAGGCGCGCAGCCGGCCTCGAGAGCGAGACGAAGGCGAGCAGCAGGGCGGTGGCCCCGATCGCCAGCGCCGCCATCGCATGCGACACGCCTCCGAGCGCGGCCGCAGCGATCACGGTTCCAGACCCAGCACCGTGTCGGCCGGCAGCGTCACGCCGATCGGGCGTCGCTCGCGCGGCAGTTGCGACAGGTATCGCATCAGCGCGTCGATGCGTTCCTGCGGTGCCACCGACAGCACCACGCGACTGCCCGTTGCCTGCGGAAGCAGCGCCGCCAGGCCGGCGAAGATGGGCATCTCCGAACGGATGATCGCGCCGATGCCACGGCTTTCCAGCACGGTGGCGCCGGTGATGCCGGCATCAAGCAACGCGGTCACCAGCGGATCGAAGCTCTCCTCGGTGCGCGCGATCAGGATGAGCAGTCGCGCATCGCCGGCGGCGCGCGCAACGGGCGTCTCATCAGCCATGTCGCGCGTCCTCCTGCAGCAGCACGCGCAGCAGCGTCGCGTCGTCCGGACTCTCGCGAAGGCGCTTGCGCGCGCCCTCATCGACCGCGATGCGGCTCAGGCGCGCAAGCAGACGCACGTGCTCCCACGGGCGTGACGAGTCACCGGCGATCGTGAACACCAGGTCGCTCGGCGGTTGGGCGGCATCCAGATCCAGGCCCCCCGGGATCACCATCAAGCCAACCACGGTTCGGCGCACCCCTGCAATGACGGCATGGGGGAAGGCAACGCCTTCCGGTGTCGCAACTCCGCCTCGGCGCAGCCTTTCCGTGAATGCCTGCTCCAGGGTTGGGGCAGCCAAACCGGTCGAATCGGCCATTTGTTCGGATATTGTTCGGATCAAGGCGGTGGCATCCGGCCTGTCGGCCAGGCGGCGCACCAAAGAAGGAAGCAGCACTCCTTCAAGCATGGGGGCAAAGGTACCTACCGGAAGGCACCGGCGGGTGTCCGGAGTCAGACCTGTGGTGCATCCCGGAGTTTGGTGTCCGTTGACGCTTCGGGCCGACATTCCATACCATCAAAGCCTTGACTTCGTGAAAAATGGAACGAAGTCGGACCCGCCTCCCGTCAAGGAACCCCAAAGGCCGTGAGCCGCTTCCTCTTTCCGCGCTGGTCCAACGCCCTCCTGCCATTCGTGCTGGTGGTGGGTGCCGTGGCCCCCTTGTACGCCGTGATGTTCGTGGCCTATGGCTTCAGTCCCAAGACGCTGGAGGCTGGCTACATGCCGCACCAGCCGGTGCCCTACAGCCATGCCACGCATGCAGGCAAGCTGGGCATGGATTGCCGCTACTGCCACAACACCGTTGAGCGAACCGGCTTCGCCGCCGTGCCCGCCACGCAGACCTGCATGAACTGCCACACGCAGATCCACCGCGACAGCCCCAAGCTTGAGAAGGTGAAGCAGAGCTACGAGACCGGCATGCCCATCGAGTGGGTGAAGGTTCACAAGCTCGCCGACTACGCCTACTTCAATCACTCCGCGCACATCAACCGCGGCGTGGGTTGCGTGGAGTGCCACGGCCGCGTCGATCAGATGGAAGAGGTGTATCGCGTGGCACCGCTCAGCATGGGCTGGTGCCTGGACTGCCATCGCCAGCCGGTGGATCGCCTGCGTCCGGTGGACAAGGTGACCAACCTGAGCTGGGACCAGAACAAGGAGCTCTCGCGCGAACAGCGTGAGCAGCTGCAGAAGACCTTCAACATTCATCCAAGCGAGAACTGCTCCACATGCCATCGCTGAACGGCTCCGACAAGACGATTTCGCTCCCCGTGTCACAGCCCCAGACCGGCGGTTGTGGCTGCAGCGACTCGAGCGAACCCAAGCGCACCGTTGATGCACGCAAGGGCGCGTCCTGGTGGCGTTCGCTCGGCGAGCGTGAGCAGGACGCGCAGGCCATGGCGTTCGCGCATCGCGAATTCCCCGTTGCGGCCGACACGCTCGACGGCGAGGATCGCCGCACCTTCATCAAGATCATGGGCGCGGGTTTCGCGCTGGCGGGCCTGGGCCTGACCGGTTGCCGTCGCTGGCCCGAGAGCGAGATCGTTCCGAACGCCAGTCAGCCCGCGAACCGCGTGCCCGGCGTGCCGGTGATGTACGCGACGGCCACCGAACTGCGTGGCGTGGGCTACGGCCTGATGGCCACCAGCTACGACGGTCGCCCCATCAAGCTCGACGGCAACGCGGAGCATCCGTACTGGGGCGGTGCAAGCACCCCATGGATGCAGGCGCGCGTGCTGGAGCTGTACGACCCCGAGCGCAGCCGTCAGGTGTTCAAGGCCGGCAAGGCATCGAACATCGCGGAGTTCAACGCATGGCTGGGCGAGCGCGCGAAGGCGCTGGCCGCCAAGCAGGGCGAAGGTCTGGCCATCCTGACGCAGGCCACCTCGAGCCCGTCGATGAAGGACATGCTGGCCCGCGTGCGACAGGCGTACCCCAAGGCGAAGGTCGCGGCGTGGGAGGCACTCGCCGCAACCGCATCGCTGGATGGCACGCAGGTCGCGTTCGGTGCACCGATGCGTCTGGTGCCGCAGGTGGAGAAGGCCAGCGTGATCGTGGCCCTGGATTGGGACATGCTCGGCACCGACCCGCTGGCGCTGCGCCACACGCGCATGTGGGCCGAGGGCCGTCGCCTGAATGGCGCGGACCCGAGCAAGCAGACGCAGAACCGTCTGTACGCGTTCGAGCCGCACGTGACCGTGACCGGCATGGCGGCCGACAGCCGCGTGGCCGTGCGTCGCGGCGACATCGCCGTGCTCGCCGCCATGATCGCGCAGGCGCTTGGCGTGGGTGGCGATGCGTCGCTCACGGCGGCCATCGGTCGTCTGGCGTCCAGCCCCGCTGCCAAGGGCATGCTCGATGAGCATTCGAAGGAAGTCGTCGATCAACTGGTGAAGGATCTGCAGGGCGCCAAGGGTGCCTGCTTCGTGATGTGCGGCACCGGCCAGAGCGCCGAGGTGCACGCGCTTGTGGCCGCGATCAACCAGGCGATCGGCGCCATGGGCACCACCGTGGGCGTGCAGGCCGCCGATGCGGGTGCCATGCGCCTGCCCGAACTGGTGACGGCGATGAACGCCGGCCAGCTGGACACGCTGCTCATCGTGGGCGCCAACCCCTGCTACGACGCGCCCGCCGATCTCGCCTTCGCGAAGGCGCTGGCAAAGGTGCCCAACGTGGCGCGTCTGGCGTACTACCGCGACGAGACCAGCGTGGATCCCGCGTGCACGTTCCATGTGCCGCAGGCCCACTTCCTGGAGTGCTGGGGCGATGTCACTGCTCCGGACGGCACGAAGTCGATCCAGCAGCCGCTCATCCAGCCGCTGATCGACCCCGCGCAGGGCGGTGTGAGCGGCATCGAGATGCTTGCCATGCTGCTCGGCGGCAGCGAACCCAAGGACGGCTACACCATCGTGCGACGGACCTCGATGGCGTCGAGCGGCCTGTCGGGCTCCGCCTTCGAGACCATGTGGCGTGGCTGCCTGGACAAGGGTGTGATTTCGGCCGCGACCCCCTCCGCCGCGCCCGGTTCGATCCGCGCAGGCGATGTGGCGAAGGCCGTTTCGGCGCTCGCGGATGCGCAGCCTTCTTCCCGCGATGCGAATCTGGAACTGTGCTTCATCCCCGACAACCGCGTGCTTGACGGTCGCTTCGCGAACATCGGCTGGATGCAGGAGCTGCCCGATCCCGTGACCAAGATCACCTGGGACAACGCGCTGCTGCTTTCGCCGACCACGGCGAATCGCCTCGGCGTGAAGCAGGGCGCCATGGTGAAGGTGACCGCAGGTGATCGCAGCATGCAGGCGGCGGTGTTTGCCGTGCCGGGCATGGCCGATGACACCGCGGCGATCGCGCTCGGCAACGGCCGCAAGGAAGTCGCTGGCACCATCGCCACCGACGCCGGCTTCGACGCCTACCCCATGCGCACGACCGCCGCCATGGGCATGGTGCGCGGCGCCAGCGTGCAGGTGACCGGTGACACCTACACCTTCGCGCACACGCAGGATCACGGCAGCATCGACGCCGCGCTGATCCCCAGCGTGCCGCACAGCAGCGTGCAGGAGCGTCTGCCCACGCTGGTGCGCGAGACCACGCTGGAGAGCTACAAGCACCATCCCGACTTCGCGGAGCATGCGGTGCACGTGCCGCATCGACTCAGCCTGTGGCAGGAGGGCAACCTCGACGGCGCGCAGTTCCGCTGGGCCATGTCGGTGGATCTCACCACCTGCACCGGCTGCCAGTCGTGCGTGACGGCGTGTCAGGCTGAGAACAACATTCCCATCGTGGGCAAGGACCAGGTGAAGCGCGGCCGCGAGATGTTCTGGATCCGCGTGGATCGGTACTTCCGCGGCGCGGATCCGGCCAAGCCCGATGGCTTCGCGGTGCAGCCGCTCACCTGCGTGCAGTGCGAGAACGCGCCCTGCGAGCAGGTGTGCCCGGTGGCCGCCACGGTGCACGACAGCGACGGCCTGAACAACATGGTCTACAACCGCTGCATCGGCACCCGCTACTGCAGCAACAACTGCCCCTACAAGGTGCGTCGCTTCAACTTCTTCGACTACCAGCGCCGCGATCCGATCCGCGAGCAGCAGGGGCCGATGCAGGTGAAGCCCGAGTACTACGTGGAGACGGGCCCCGACGAGTGGCTGCGCATGCAGTTCAATCCCGAGGTCACGGTGCGCATGCGCGGCGTGATGGAGAAGTGCAGCTTCTGCGTGCAGCGCATCGCCCAGGCCAAGATCAAGTACAAGAACGAGTGGGCCAAGGCCGGCGGCACCGCCAGCGGCAAGCCCAACTACTCGATTCCCGATGGCGCCGTGGTGACGGCCTGCCAGCAGGCGTGCCCGGCACAGGCGATCGTGTTCGGTGACCTGAACGACGCCAACAGCAAGGTGAGCAAGCTGCACGCGGCGCGCGTGAGCTACGGCCTGCTGGAGGAACTCAACACCAAGCCGCGACTGAAGTACATGGCGCGCGTGCGCAACCCCGGCGTGGATCACGGCGCGGGTGACCACGGACATGACCATGGCAGCGGCGATGGTCACGGCGGCCACGCGAACAACGGCACGCAGAACGGAGCCCAGGCATGAGCGCGATCCCATCGCATGGCAACACGGGCCGGCTTCCCGGCTTCGAGGAAACCGACAACACCGCGGATGTGCCCGGCAAGCGCGCCACGCTGGTGCTGCACATGGACCGGTTCAACCAGGTCACCCGTCAGGTGTGCCAGGTGGCCGAGAGCAAGCGTCCGCCCTTCGCGTGGTACGCGGCGTTCGCCGTCAGCCTGTCGCTGGTGGGCCTGCTCGGCATCTGCGTGAACTACCTCATCTTCACGGGTGTCGGCGTGTGGGGCCTGAACAACCCGGTGATGTGGGCCTTCGACATCACCAACTTCGTGTTCTGGGTCGGCATCGGCCACGCAGGCACGCTGATCAGCGCCATCCTGTTCCTGTTCCGCCAGAAGTGGCGCACGGGCATCAACCGCTTCGCCGAGGCGATGACGATCTTCGCCGTGATCTGCGCCGGTCTGTTCCCGGGCATCCACGTGGGTCGCGTGTGGCTGGCGTACTGGCTGTTCCCCATCCCGAACCAGATGGACATGTGGCCGCAGTTCCGCAGCCCGCTGCTGTGGGACGTGTTCGCCGTGAGCACCTACTTCAACGTGTCGCTGCTGTTCTGGTACGTGGGCCTGATCCCCGATCTGGCCACGCTGCGCGATCGCGCCAAGGGCACCATCCAGCAGTTCGCCTACGGCCTGTTCGCGCTGGGATGGCGCGGCAGCAACCGCCACTGGCACCGCTATGAGCGCGCGTACCTGCTGCTGGCCGCGCTCAGCACGCCGCTGGTGCTCAGCGTGCACAGCGTGGTGAGCTTCGACTTCGCGGTGAGCCAGCTGCCCGGCTGGCACACCACCATCTTCCCGCCCTACTTCGTGGCGGGCGCCATCTTCAGCGGCTTCGCCATGGTGGTCACGCTCGCCGTGCCCGCCCGCCAGATGTTCGGCCTGAAGGACATGATCACGCTGCGCCACCTGGACAACATGAACAAGATCATCCTGGTGACGGGATGCATGGTGGGCTACGCGTACTCGATGGAGTTCTTCATCGCCTGGTACTCGGGCGCCATGTACGAGAAGTTCGCGTTCGTGAACCGCGCGTTCGGACAGTACTGGTGGGCCTACTGGATCATGGTCAGCTGCAACGTGATCACGCCGCAGCTGTTCTGGTTCAAGAAGATCCGCACCAGCATCCCCATCATGTTCGCGCTGAGCCTGGTGGTGAACATCGGCATGTGGTTCGAGCGCTTCGTGATCATCGTCACGAGCCTGGCGAACGACTTCCTGCCGACGAGCTGGGACTTCTTCACGCCGACCTGGGTCGACATGGGCACCATGATGGGCGCCTTCGGCCTGTTCGGCACGCTGTTCCTGCTGTTCTGCCGCTATCTGCCCATGGTGGCGATCGCCGAGATCAAGGCCACCATGCCGCAGGCGGATCCGCACTGGCAGGGCTACGGCCATCACCACGGCGCCGGCACGGCGCACGCGGCCCACAGCCCCGATGCGCCCCACGCACCCTGAACCCCGCACGAAACCGGAACCACAGAGATGACCACCTTCGCTCCAACCACCTCCACGGGCCACGACGCTCCGGCCGCGCGCCGGCGCGTGCACGGCGTGCTCGCGGAGTTCCATGATCCGCACGCGCTCCTGCACGCAGCCGAGAAGGTGCGCGATGCCGGCTATCGCTACTGGGACTGCCACACGCCGTTCCCGGTGCACGGACTCGACAAGGCGATGGGCGTGCAGCGCACCATCCTGCCGCTGCTCGTGTTCGGCGCGGGCATGACCGGCACCACCGTCGGCTTCATCCTGCAGGCCTTCACCAACGCCAGCAGCATCTCGCTGTGGGCGCTGGTGTGGGTGACCGGCTATCCGTTCCTGATCAGCGGCAAGCCCTTGATCAGCCTGCCGGCGTTCATTCCCGTCATGTTCGAGCTCACCATCCTGCTCGCGGCCACAAGCTGCGTGGGCCTGATGCTGCTGCTCAACGGACTGCCGTGGCTCTCGCATCCGCTGCTTGGCAACAAGCGCTTCCTGCGCGCCACCGACGACCGCTTCTTCATCGTGATCGAGTCGCGCGACCCGCGCTTCTTCCGCAGCCGCACGGAGGAATTCCTGAAGAGCCTGGGCGCCAAGGCCGTCGAGGCGGTGGAGGCCTGACATGCCGCGACTCTTCATCTACATCGGACTCATCCTGCTGCTCTGCCTGCTGATCCCGCCGGCGGTGATCGCGCGCGTGCGTGCCACGCCCAACCCCTCGCTGCCCATCCACATCATCCAGGACATGGCCTTCCAGGCGAAGTTCAAGACGCAGGCCGTGAATCCGCTCTTCGCCGATCGTCGCACCATGCGACCGCCGGTGGAGAACGCCGTGGCGCGTGGCGAGACCTATCTGGACACGCATCTGTACGACGGCGTGATCAATGGCCAGTGGGCGGCCACGCTGCCTGCGCAGGTGCCGCTGACCATGGCCACCCTGCAGCATGGCCAGCAGCGGTTCAACATCTACTGCTCGGTGTGCCACGGCGAGAGCGGTGCCGGCGACGGTCTGGTGAACCAGAAGGCCATGGAACTGGTCGCCAACACCAACGGTCCCGTGAACGGCACCGTGTGGGTGCAGGCCAAGAACCTGGTGAACGACGAGACGGTGACCGTGCAGCCGGTGGGCCAGGTGTTCAGCAGCATCACCCACGGCATCCGCAACATGGCGGGCTATGGCAGCCAGATTCCCGTGGAGGATCGGTGGGCCATCGCCGCGTACGTGAAGACCCTGCAACGAAGTCAGAACGCGCGTCCCTCGGACGTGCCGGCCGGCGTCAAGCTGGCGGAGGCGAAGTGACATGGCGCATGCAGCAAGTGCATCGCAGTTTCCGGCGTCCGTGATCGGTGGCGAGCGGCTCGTGCCACGCGCACGCATGCTGCAGGTGGCGGGCTTCGCGTTCATCGCGGGCGGCGTCGCGCTGGGCTGGCGCGGCAACGACGGCTTCCTTCTGAAGGCGTGGTTGCAGGCGTGGATCTTCGGCGTGTCGCTGTGCCTGGGCGCGCTGTTCTTCACCTTCATCCAGCACCTGGTGCGTGCAGGCTGGAGCGTGGTGGTGCGTCGACCCGCCGAGGCGATCGCGGGCAACCTGCAGTGGCTGTGGCTGGGTTTCCTGCCCTTCGTGCTGCTGTGGTGGCAGGGTCGTCTGGACGTGATCTTTCCGTGGGCGAACCTGGAGCACCTGAAGCAGGTCGATGCCGCCGAGGCGGCGAACGTGGCCAAGAAGGCCGCGTTCCTGAACGTGGGCTTCTTCATGATCCGCGCAGCGGTGTATCTGGTGGTGTGGGCGCTGCTTGCGCGCTTCTTCGTGCGCAACTCGGTGCAGCAGGACCGTGACGGCGCCATCGAGCACTCGCAGCGCATGTCGAAGTGGGCGGGTCCCGCGGCGATCCTGTTCGGCATCACCACCACCTTCGCGGCCTTCGACTGGATCATGAGCCTGAACCCGGTGTGGTTCAGCACCATGTTCGGCGTGTACTTCTTCGCGGCCTGCTGCGCCGGCGGCTTCTCGCTGATCGGCCTGGTGTGCGTGCGCGTGCAGGGCCAGGGCTACCTGAAGGGCGTGATCAGTGCCGAGCACTATCAGGACCTGGGCAAGCTGCTGTTCGGCTTCGGCATCGTGTTCTGGGCGTACATCGCCTTCAGCCAGTACATGCTGATCTGGTACGGCAACGTGCCGGAAGAGACCACGTGGTTCCTGGCGCGTCAGGTGGGGCAGTGGCGCCTGGTCGGATTCGCGCTGCTGTTCGGCCACTTCGTGATCCCGTTCCTGTTCCTGATCAGCCGCTGGACCAAGCGCTGGCGCGGCACCTTCACCTTCGCGGTGATCTGGATGATCGTGTTCCACTACGTGGACCTGACCTACCTCATCCAGCCGGTGATTCCGCACGATCTGGCGAAGTTCGACAGCTATGACGCGCTGCTGGTCGCCTACGCTGGCGAGCGTGCGCCGATCCTGGATCCCACGCTGCTGCTGCTGTCGATCGGATTCCTGTTCCTGGTGATCGGCTCGTCGTTCGCGCGCCTCACGCGCACCGGTCTGCTGTGCGTGCGCGATCCGCGACTGCCCGAGAGCCTGCACTTCGAGAACATGTGATGGAGACCACCATGAGCGCCAACACCGCCGCCATCCCCACGCAACTTGACGACCCCGAGCCGGGAAGCACCTGGTTCTTCTCGCTCGCCGGCACCGTCATCCTGGTCGCCCTCGTGGTGGCCGCCAGCGTGATGTACTTCCATGCCGAGACCAGCGAGACGGACGTGAAGGTGGTGGATCAGGCCTACGCCAAGCTGGAATCCGCGCGAGGCACCTGGCGCGAGCAGCTGAGCAGCTACCAGCGCTACAACTGGACGCAGGCCGACGGCAAGAACGTGCAGAAGGTGCGCATCCCGGTGGATCGCGCCATGGAACTCGTCGTGCAGGAAGGTCTGCCCGCGGCCAGCGCCGCACCGGCGCCCGCACCTGCTGCGGCACCTGCTGGAGGCGCTGCGAAGAAATGAGCATGCGCGCGTTCCAGATCCGGTCATGCCACGCCATCGCGGCCATCGCCGCGCTGGCGCTGTCGTGCGCGGGTCTGGCGCAGCAGGCGCTTGATCGTGGCTTTGCGGCCGCGGCGGAATCCACCGAGGCGCCGCGTGAACTCGCGGGTCTTGAAGTGACCGACCATCGTGGCGAGCGGCTGCCGATGCAGGCCACGCTCACCGATGAATCCGGCAAGCGCGTGACGCTTGGGCAACTCTTCGCCGATGGCCGTCCGCGCCTGCTGCAGCTGGGCTACATGCGCTGCCCCATGCTGTGCAGCCTGGCCCTCAACGGGCTTGTGCGCGGCATGCAGGGACTCGACTGGTCGGTGGGCAGCGAGTTCGACGTGATGTTCATCAGCATCAATCCGGAAGAGAACAGCGAGCTGGCGGCAGCCAAGCGCAAGGGTTACGCCACCGAGTACGGCCGCGCGGGCGGCGAGAAGGGCTGGCGCTTCCTGACGGGTGACGAGGTCACCGTGCGCTCCATCGCCGAGGCGGTGGGATTTCCGTACCGCAAGATGCCCGATGGCGAGTACGCGCACCCGGCCGCGGTCTTCGTGATGACGGGCGACGGCCGTTTGAGCCAGTACCTGCCCGGCGTTTCGCCCACGGCGACCGATCTGCGC
>CAIPQY010000225.1 GCA_903867275.1 uncultured bacterium
GAGTGATTCACCAGCGCGTCGCTGCGATCGCGATAGGTGTCGGCCAGCGTGCCGATGCCCTGCAGCTGCTCGGGCGACAGGTTGGGCAGGTTCAGCACGCGCGCGATGGCGGCGTCCACCTTCTCCTGGCTGCGGAACGCTTCGGGGTGCGTCTGCTGCCGGATCGCGCGGCGGAAGGCCTTGGCGTCGGACTCGGGCAGCGCGGCGGCCACGGTGTCGATGCTTGCGGCCTGGGTCTGCTCAACGCGCTTCCATGCGGCCTGCAGCGGTTCGCGTGCGCGCTGCAGCACTTCGGCCTGCTTCTCGTCGTAGTTCATGCCCATCCGCACGTTGGCATTGCCTTGATCGTCCGTCACCGTCTCGAAGGTCATCATGGACATCTGCACCTTCGCCATGTCATCCATGTGCGACTGCGTGGCGGCAAGTTCGGCCAGCATCTGGGAGCGCCACGCCTGCAGCGGCGATGCGCAGTTTGCCTGACCGGCGGGTGACAGCGCGTCGGCCGCCTTGTCCAGATCCACCCGCAGCCACCGCGACATCATGATCTCCGGCATCATCATGCCGCCGCCACGGATCGATCCAAGCGCCCGCTGCAGCGCGCGACGCGAACGCGCGGTTTCAAGCGATGCGGCATCCACGCCCTGCACGCCCGCCTTCACGTTGTCGAACCATGTGTCCTCGATGCGCGCCAGTTCCGCACGGTGTGCGGCGCGTGCCGCCACGAATTGATCGGCGGTCTGGTCCGGCTTGGGCGCCATGTTGCTGTCCCCGCTGGCCTTCATCCACTCGGCGCTCGACTGCAGCAGATCGGCGGCCAGGGTTTCCCACACTGCGCGCTGTGCTTCCTGCACGCCAAGGCGCGTGCGCAGAGTCTCGATGTCCTGACGGCTGAGCGGCTTGGCGCCACGGCCACCAAGCATGGCCGGCATGGGCATGCCTTCATCGGTGCCCATCACGTTTGTCGCGCCCGCGATGCTTTCGGCAAGCGCCGAGGCGTCCACGGCAGCCACCGCACCGGCAACGGCGTTTGCCGTTGGTGCAGGTGCAGACACATCGATGGGGCCACTGTCGTTGGTCGCAATCACCTGAATGGCGGTGGTCTGGATCGTGGTGCCAATCACGGCATCGCCGCCGCCACCGGCATCGCCTCGCACCATCACGATGGCCTGCGACGCAACCATGCCGGACATGCCTTCGCCATCGAGTCCATCACCGTTGATCGACGAGAAAACCATGGTGCCTTCGCCGCCGGTCAGCTCGCTGAGGTCGATGCCCTCGGCGCCATTCGACAGGTCGATCGTCATGCTGTTGCCGGGAGCATTGAGTTCGGGCATGCCGGCGGTGGCGGCGATGTCGGCGGCGTTGTCGCTGTTCAGCTTGGCGTACTGCGACTCCATCTGCTTCATGGTTTCAGCGGTGAAGCTGTCCGAAAGCATCGCCTCGATGGCCGCTTCCTCCATTGTCTCGCGCTGCTTCTGCCATTCGTCCAACTTGTCCAGCGCTGCCTTGTGCTGATTGGCATCAAGGCTGCTCCGCATGGACATGGGCGATGGTGCGCCGAAAC
>CAIPQY010000226.1 GCA_903867275.1 uncultured bacterium
AATAGGGGGGCAGCGTCTGCGTGTTCTGCACGCGCTCGATGGTCTGCACGCCGGCGCGCGTGGCGTCGGCGACCAGGTTCCAAGTGCCGCCCGGCAGGCCGATCGTGGCCGCGCTTGGCTCGCCGTTGTACGCCACCAGGATCGTGCCCCACGCGTCGCCCGTCACGCCGCCATCGATGGTGAAGGTGAACGGCCCGTCGCCCGCGATGAAGGCGATGGCTCTGCGCACCTGCGCGTCGTCGGCCATGCGGAAGGCCGGATGTGCGCGACGGATCGCCACCAGTCCGCGCACATAGTCGTGCACATCGCGGTACTGCGCCTTGCGCGACCAGTCGAACCTGTTCACCGCATCGCCCGCGTTGTAGCTGTTCTCGTTGCCGCCCTTGGTGCGCGCGAAGTCGCAGCCGCCGTGGATGAACGGGATGCCCTGGCTGGTGAGCACGATGCCGAGCGCAAGCTTCTGCATGGCGCGGCGCGTGGCGTCGTCGGCGCTCGGCTGCGCCTTCAGCAGCTTGTCCCACAGCGTCAGGTTGTCGTGCGCGCTGACGTAGTTGATGGATTCGGTGGGTTCGGTGGTGAAGTCGTCGATTGCGCCCTGCACGCCACGCTTCAGCGCCTCGCGATCGCCGCCGGGGCCGGTGGCAAAGCCGGTGCCGGTGCCGTCCAGATCGCCGCGCACCGCGTTGCGAAGGTTGTCGTTGAACACGCCCATGCGCAGGCCCTTCTGCGCACCCTTCGGAAAGTGGATGGGGCCGCCCCCGGTCCATGGTTCGCCGTACAGCGTGATGTCCGGGCGGAGCGGCAGCAGTTCCTTGCAGATGCTGCGCACGGTCTCGGGTTGCGCGGTGCCCAGCAGATCGAAGCGGAATCCGTCCACCTTGTAGTCCTGCAGCCAGTGCTTCAGGCTGTCCACGATGTACTTGCGCGCCATCGGGTGTTCGTCCGCGAAGGTGTTGCCCACGCCCGTGTCGTTCAGCAGCGAGCCATCCGGCGCGGTGCGGAAGTAGTAGAAGGGCACGGTCTGATCGAAGGGCGAGTGTTCACCCGTGCTGCTGGTGTGGTTGTAGACCACATCCATCACCACGCGGATGTCGTTGGCGTGCAGCGACGCGATGGCCTGCTTCAGTTCCTTTGCTGGCTGCAGCGGATCGGCGGTGCTGGTGGCGTAGTTCGACTCCGGCGCATTGAAGAGCGCGGTCCAGTAGCCCCAGTTGTATTCCTGGGGTCCGGCGGTGAAATCCTCGATTGGCAGCAGATGCACGGCGGTCACGCCCAGATCCTTCAGGTGCGTCAGGCCGCTCGAGGGCTTGCCGCCCGCCGCATCGTGGGCGTGCACAAGGCCGAGGTAGGTGCCGCGCTGTTCAGGCGGGCACGACTCGTCGGCCACGGAGAAGTCGCGCACGTGCACCTCGTACAGCACCTCATCGGTGGGCTGTCGCAGCGTGGGCGCAGCGGTGGTGTTCCAGCCTTGGGGATTCACGCGATCGAGATCGGCGACCACGGTGAATGTGCTGTCGGGCGTGGCGGCGACGCCATGGATGTCCGGCACCTCGCGCGACTGCCCGTAGCTGTTGAAGCGGTAGCGGTACCGCGTGCCGTGCAGGTCGCCATCCACCGTCGCGCCCCACAGGCCCTTCGCGCCCGCCTTCAATGCAATGGTGCGCGTGGGCTTGTCGGATCTTCCCTCGTACAGCAGCAGATCCACGCCTTCGCTCACGGGGCTCCACGTGCTGAACGTGGTGCTCTTTGCGGTGCATCGCGCGCCCAGTACGGCATCCAGCGGCATGAAGCGTGCGTCGTCGAGCACATTGCGCGCGATCACGGCCTGCGGCTTGGCGCCTGGCAGCCGCACTTCCAGCCGCGCGATGTCGGCGGCCGCCACGGGTTGCGCCAGCGTCACGGTGTACAGCGCG
>CAIPQY010000227.1 GCA_903867275.1 uncultured bacterium
CAGCGGCGTGTCGCCACCCTGCATGGCCCATTCGAACACCTCGCGCGCATTGCCGCTGGTGCAGCACGCACCACCACGCTCGCCCACGAAGGCCTTCACCGCGGCGGTGCTGTTGACATAGGTGATGGGAATCACGCGCACATGACTGCCTGCGTGCACCGCCTGGATGGTGTCCCACGCCGTGATCGCATCCTCATAGTCGGCCATGTCGGCCATGCTGCAGCCGGCGGACAGGTCGGGCAGGATCACCTGCACGTCATCGCCGGTCAGCGTGTCGGCCGTCTCGGCCATGAAGTGCACGCCGCAGAACACGATCCACTTCGCGCCCCGCTTGGGTGCCTCGGCGGCGGCCATGCGACTCAACTTCAGCGAGTCACCGATCAGGTCGGCGTGCTGGATCACCTCGTCACGCTGATAGTGATGCCCCAGGATGAGCAGCTTCGAACCAAGCTCACGGCGACGCGCGGCGATGGCATCCGCCAGCTCCGCGTCGGAGAGGTTTCGATAGCGCTCGGGAAGTTCGGGTTGCCACAGCACGGGACCGCGATTCTAGGAGGGCTGCCGCCGCACCCATGTGGGGGCCGGCGTGGGCACCACCCGCACCGGAATGCAGGGCAAACCCATGCGTTCGGCCACGGCGCCCGCCAGCAGTTCGCTTTCCACCGCCCCGTTGCACAGGAAGAACAGCGTGCTGCCCGAACCCGACACATGCACGGGTCGGTCGATCAGCTCGCTGATCTCTTCCCGCTCGCCACGCAGGCGCGGCGCCACCTCGAGCGCAGCGTCGGCCAGATCGTTGAATGGTTCGTGATGTTCGGGTGCCGCTGCACGCTGCGCCATGGCCTGCACGCGTGCGCCCTGCAGCGCCGCATCGGGTCGAAGCGCGTCGAATGCGCGGTACACGGGGCCGGTCGGACACGCCGCCTCGGGCAGCACCAGCACCGCGTGCGTGTCGGCGGGCATGGGCATGTCGCGCAGCGTCTCGCCCAACCCCTCCACCACCGCGCTGCCGCCGCGCACCAGGAAGGGCACATCGCTGCCGAGGGACTTGGCGAGATCCGCCAGCGTGTCCACGCTCAGGCCGAGATCGTGCAACTGGTTCACCGCACGCAGCATCGCCGCGGCGTTGCTGCTGCCGCCACCCAGTCCGCCGCCGACCGGAATGCGCTTCTCGAGCCGCATCTTCACGGGCAGCCTGCGACCGACATGCGCTTCCAGCAGCTCATGCGCGCGCACCGCAAGGTCCTTGGTGATCGACCAGTCGATCTCGCTGCGGCGCTTGGCATCGGCGTGCCACACGATGGCGTACAAGCTGAGCGAGTCGGGCTCCAGCGCCTCCACAGTGAGTTCGTCATGCAGGTCGACCGTGACCATCCAGCTGCTGATGGGGTGCATGCCCGACGCCTGCGGGCGCCCCACGGAAAGCGCCAGATTCAGCTTGGCCGGGCTCAGGGCATGAACGGTCGGTCGCATGGCTGCAACGGTAGCGTGAGGCATGGGTGCGCGGCTACCCTTCGCCCTTTCCCTCTTCTGGAGATCCACGCATGAGCACCGCGACCCCCGCCGCACCGACCGCGTTCCGCTTCATCCCCGCCACGCTGGACGCCACGCAGTGGTCGCAGCTGGAGCCGCTGTACCAGAAGCTGCTTGATCGCACCCTGAAGTGCGCGAACTGCCTGCAGGGACTCATCCTGGATCGCAGCGAGCTGGACGCCGCCGCCGCCGAGGCCGAGGCCAACCTGTACATCGCCATGACCTGCCACACCGACGACGCCGACATCAAGGCGCGCTTCCTGAAGTTCGTGGAGGAAGTGGATCCCAACCTGAAGCGCGTGGGCTTCGACCTGGATCGCAAGATCGTGGAAAGCCCGCACGCCTCGGCGCTTGATCAGGCGCGCTACGGCACGCTGCTGCGATCGCTGAAGCAGGAAGTGAAGCTGTTCCGCGCGGAGAACGTGCCGCTGCAGACCGAGGTGACCAAGCTCGACCAGCAGTACAGCGAGATCAACGGCGCCATGACCGTGCAGTTCGACGGCACCGAGCGCACGCTGCCGCAGATGGCGCGCTTCCTGGAGGAGACCGATCGCGCGCGCCGCGAGGCCAGCTGGCGCGTGGTGGCCGAGCGTCGCCTGCAGGACGTGACCAGGATCGACGCGATCTACGACGAGATGCTGCAGCTGCGCGCGAAGATGTCCGCCAACGCGGGCTACCCGAACTTCCGCGACTTCCAGCATGATCGCCTGCAGCGCTTCGACTACACGCCGGCGCACTGCGCCGCGTTCCACGAGGCCGTGGAGAAGACCTGCGTGCCGCTGGCCCGTCGCATGCACGAACGCCGCGCCAAGGCGCTGGGGCTGACCGCGCTGCGTCCATGGGACCTGAAGGTGGACGTGAAGGGCCGCTCGCCGCTGCGACCCTTCGAGGGCGCGGACCAGATGGTGGAGCGCACCAGCAAGGTGTATCACCGCATGGACAGCGAGCTGGCGCAGATGTTCGACAGCATGCGCGGCGGCGGATGCCTGGATCTGGACAGCCGCAAGGGCAAGGCGCCGGGTGGCTACCAGTATCAACGTCAGCTCTCGCGCGTGCCCTTCATCTTCATGAACGCCGCGGGCATGCACCGCGACCTCACCACCATGGTGCACGAGGCGGGCCACGCGTTCCACAGCCTGCTGAGCAAGAACGATCCCATCCTGGCGTATCGCGGCAGCCCCATGGAGTTCGCCGAAGTGGCCAGCATGAGCCAGGAGCTGCTGACGCTGCCCTACCTCGAGGAGTTCTTCAGCACGGCCGACGCCGAGCGCGCGCGTCGCGAACTGCTGGAGGGCGTGATCAGCATGCTGCCGTGGATCGCGCAGATCGACGCGTTCCAGCACTGGGTGTACCTGAACCCCGGCCACTCGAGCGCCGAGCGCACCAAGGCGTGGCTGGATCTGGACGCGCGCTTCGGC
>CAIPQY010000228.1 GCA_903867275.1 uncultured bacterium
CGGCACCTTCTTGTGCGCGCGATGCCACGGCAGGCGCACGCCCTCGCCGCGGGCCAGGCGCTGCGCAAAGGCCACGCTGAGCGCGTGCACCGCGATGTTGGCGGCACCGAAGGTGAGTTCGCCCGCGGCATCGCGCTGCTCGGCGGCCTTCTTCGGCAGATCGCTGTACTCGATCACCATGGTGCGCAGGCCGCCCGTGCCCGGGCCGCGGCACAGCACGCCCACCTTCTCGGCGGCGTTGCGCTTGCTCACGCACTTGCTGCTCATCTCGCCGCTCGAGTGTGCGGCACTGGCGTGCGCGCCAAGGAACACCGGATCGATGCAGCGCACCAGCGGGTTGTCCACCTGGAAGTAGCTGATCTGCTCGATGCCGCGACGCTGCATGTCCTGCAGCGCGCCCGAGCGATCCAGCGCGCGGATGGCGCCGCCGTGACCGTCGGGATTCGTGGCCACTTCCTGCGGCGAGGCCAGGAGCACGCGACCTTCGGCATCCACGCAGGGCACCAGTCCCTGCGGCAGGAAGAAGTGGTCCTGCGGATTGCGGCCGAACCAGTTGTTGTCCTTGAAGAACGCGCGCGTGTCGGCGTCGTTCAGCGGGCTGGTCATGATGTACCACGGCAGGCGCACGCCGAAGCGACGCTCGGTGGCCAGCAACTGCTCGCTGAACACGCGGAAGAGCGGCTTGCCCGTGACCACCGTGGCGGGATACGTGCCCTTGGGGCCGCGCCAGCCAAGTCGCGTGCCCTGACCGCCGGCCACCGTGAACGCGGCCACCTTGCCTGCGCGGATCATCGTTTCGCCTGCGGCGCGGAAGGTTGCGGCGTCGGATCCATCGTGCGGCACGCGCGTCACGGGCTCCAGCGCGGTCAGATCGCGCGCGGCCTGCGACTCGGTCTCGGCGAGCATCGCCGGCATGTCCTCAAGCGGCAGCGCCTCGATCTGGTCAAGCAGCGTGCGAAGCGCGCTTGGCCCAAGCGTGGGCGCGAAGTGCAGCAGGTGCTCCTGATGCAGCGAGGCGAGACGGGCGCGGGTTGTCTCCAGTCGTGGGTCCGTGGACATGGTCAGTGGGGGCGGCCGTTTTCGGGAGCCGAGGGCTCGCTCCAGCCTTCCGGCCGGTGGCGCACGATGAGCCCGCGACGCAGGTAGATCACCTGCTCACAGATGTTGGTGGCGTGATCGCCGATGCGATCCAGCGCCTTGGTCACCGCCATCAGGCGGAACGCGAAGCCGGCGCTGAAGGTGCCGTTGGCCACGCTCTGCTCGGCTTCCAGCAGGATCTGCTGCTTGAAGCGCGCCACGGTGTCGTCGAACAGCAGCACCTGACGGGCCAGCTCGGCGTCCTCGCGCTCCAGGCTGCGGGTGGCGTCGCGCAGCATGCCCAGCACGCTGTTGGCCATCACGCGGAACACGTCGGGCACGCGCTCGGAGAAGCGGGCGGGCTCCAGCACCTGCTCGGCGATGGTCACGCCGTCGTCGGCCACGCGCTCAAGCTCGTTGTTCACCTTCACGATGGTCAGCACGCTGCGGATGGCGTGCTCGTCGGTCTGGCCCATGGCCAGCAGCGGCACGCTGGCGCGCTCTATGGCAACGTCGGCGGCATCGATGGGCGCGTCGTCGGTCACAACCGTGCGAGCCTTGTCCACGTCGCCGTCGAAGAAGCAGTCCACGGCGCGCGTGCACAGGTCCAGGACGCGGCGGCCCTGTGCCACGATTTCCTGCTTCAACAGCGCCAATCGTTCGTCGAAACCGGGCATGGGGGCATCCTAGCCGCTACGCTTTCTGTGTGCCTCTGCTCAGCGTGAACATCGATCATGTGGCGACCGTGCGACAGGCGCGGCGCGGTTCGCAACCCGATCTGCTGGAGGCGGCCTCGCTTGCCGAGCTGGGTGGTGCCGACGGCATCACCGTGCACCTGCGAGAGGATCGCCGGCACATCCAGGATGATGATGTGCATCGCCTGCGTGGCGCCGTGCGCACGCGCCTGAACTTCGAGATGGCCGCCACCGACGAGATGGTGGCCTTCGCGCTGATGGTGCGCCCCGACAGCGCCATGCTGGTGCCCGAGCGCCGACAGGAACTCACCACCGAGGGAGGCCTGGACGTGGCGGGGGGATTGGCGCGCGTGGGCGAAGTGGTGAAAAAGCTCGCAGGCGCGGGCATTCCGGTGAGCGTGTTCATCGACGCCGATGCGCGTCAGGTGGAGGCGGCGGGCAAGGCCGGCGCCAACATCTGCGAACTGCACACGGGTCCGTGGGCGCACGCCTTCGGCAAGCCGAGCCAGCAGGTGGAGATGGACAAGCTGCTGAAGGCGGCCGAAGCCGTTCGCAAGGCGGGCCTGCAGCTGAATGCGGGTCACGCGCTTGATCGCCGCAACGCGGGGCCGGTGGCGGCCATCGCGGGGGTGCGCGAACTGCACATCGGCCACAGCATCGTCAGCCGCGCGCTGGCGGTGGGCATGTGCGACGCGGTGCGCGAGATGAAGGCGGTGCTGTACGCGGCCGCTGGAGGCGAGGCGTGAAGCGCCCGTTGAAGCTGGATGGCTGCTGGACGGCGATGACCTCGCCCTTCACCGCCGATGGCCACGCGATCGACATGGAGCGCTGGCAGGCGCAGCTGGCGTGGCAGGCCAAGGGTGACGTGCGCGGCGTGGTGCCCTGCGGCACCACCGGCGAGGCGCCCACGCTTGCCTTCGACGAGCAGCGGTCGCTGATCGCGCGCGCGGTGGAGGTGATGCATCCACTTGGCGTGCAGGTGATGGGCGGCGCCGGCAGCAACAACACCCATCACGCCGTCGAGCTGCACCGAATGGTGAAGGCCACCGGCGCCGACGCCGCGCTGCACGTGGCGCCCTACTACAACAAGCCGAGCCAGGAGGGCATCTACCGCCACTTCATGGCCATCGCCGATTCGTGCGACCTGCCCATCGTGCTGTATTCCATTCCCGGTCGCTGCGGCGTGGCGATCCTGCCCGAAACGGTGGAGCGCCTCGCCGCGCATCCCAACATCGTGGCCATCAAGGAAGCGACCGGCAGCCTGGATTCGGCGAGCGAAATCCGTCGGCGCTGCGATCTGCCCATTCTTTCCGGCGATGATTCCCTCACCATCGGCTTCCAGGCCGTGGGCGCCATCGGCGTGGTGAGCGTGGTCAGCAACCTGGTGCCCGATCGCGTGCAGGCGCTGGTGGCCGCGTGCAACCGCAACGACTTCGACGCCGCTCGCGCCATGCATCAGGCGCTGCTGCCGCTGGCCAAGGGCCTGCTGTCGCTCGATGTGAACCCCGTGCCGGTGAAGACGGCGATGGCGCTGCTTGGTCGCGATTCCGGCGCGCTGCGCCTGCCGCTGTGCGCGCCTAGCGATGCGGTGCGTCGACAGATCCGCGACCTTCTGCAGTCGCAGAAGCTGCAACCCACCGAGGCGGTGAACGCATGAGCGACCTGCACGCACCGGCCTACGACACCGCGAAGCTGCCCTACAAGGTGGCGGTGCTGTGCTACCTGTGGGACGCGCAGGGCCGCCTGCTGATGCTGCATCGCCGCAAGCAACCGAACCCCGGCATGTACAGCCCCATTGGCGGCAAGCTGGAGATCAGCCAGGGCGAAGGGCCGCACGAGTGCGCGCTGCGCGAGATCCGCGAGGAGGCGGGCATCGCGCTGCCCGTGGACGGCGTGCGCTGCATGGGCGTGGTGAGCGAGAAGGCCTATCAGGGCGAGATGCACTGGCTCATCTTCCTGTTCGAGACCACGCGGCCGGTCGATCACGCGCTGGTGCCCGAGAAGGAGTTCGACGAGGGGCGCCTGGAATGGGTGCCCTTCGAGGACGTGGCGAACAAGAACATCCCGTGGACCGACCAGCAGATCATGTGGCCCGCCGTGCGCAAGCATCGCGGCGGCTTCTTCATGGTGCACATCGACTGCAGCACGCAGCCGCCAACGCATCACATGTCTGAAAGTCGGCTGGCGTAGCGCGACCGGCCGCGCCGTGGCCGGGGCGTCAGCATCGGTGCGCTCAGGGGCAGGCGCCGAAATCGAGCAGGCAGATGGCCACATCGCCGCTGCCGACCTCGCCGTCACCATCCAGATCGGTCGGGCAGACGCATGCACCGAAGTCGAGCAGGATCAGGGCCACATCCGCGGAGGTGACCTCGCCATCGCCGTCGATGTCGGAGGGACATGCCGATCGGGTGTCCGTGATCTCGATCAGGCGCACTTCATTCGCCGACCAGAAGTCGGAGATCGAGTTGAAGTTCACGGCCAGAACCCTCAGCGTGGCGCCCGTGATCACGCGGTTGCCTTCCGGGCTCACGCTGTCGCCGAGCAGCGTGTTGTAGATGCGGAAGGGGGCCAGCGCGGGATACAGCGCCTCGGGCTCGCTCCAGTGAATGCCGTCCTTCGAGGTGAGCACCCCCAGCATCGAGCCTGTCTGGCTGGTGTAGGTGGTGGCAACCATGATGAGTTCGTCGGTGCGACTGCTGTACGCCACGCTGGGATTGAACGGGTCGTGGCCCGGCGTGATGTTCGAAGGGGTGCCGCCAATGCCCGGCTCACTGAACGCTCCGTCGTGGTACTTCCAGAACACGGGCGCGGGGCCGCCGGCGACAAGAGCGGTGAGTTCAGCCACCGAGGTGCGCGCGACGGCCAGCACCATCGAGCCGTCCTCGAGATTGTCGTTGTAGTAGGCGTACAGCCAGCCATCCCGCACCATGGTGGAGAAGTCGCCGGGGCCGTTGCCCGAGGTGCCGCGGTTCGGCGAGAGCAATTCGATGTCGGGCGTGAGCACCTCGCCGGCATCCACGAAGGTGACACCGCCATCGGTCGACACCGCCGCGCCGATCGAGGACCAGAATGGCCCTGTGGGCACGCCATCCACCCGCGTGTAGATCTCGCGGTGATACAGCATCACCAGCGCGCCCGTTGCGGGGTCGCGCCACACGGCTCCGCCGCCCATGTAGTCGACGGGCACGATGGGATTCACGATGGGCCCGCGCGTGTCCATCACCA
>CAIPQY010000229.1 GCA_903867275.1 uncultured bacterium
CATTCGCGTGGAAGGTGCGTCGCAGCAGCCTGATGGGCATGGGCGCGATCCTTCCAGCCACTGCCGCATGCGTGCAGCCAGGCGAGATTCGCATGCGTGTGCACGCGGATGGATACGTGGGTCTGGTGCGGCTACCCGATGGAAGGATCGACGTGGCGGCTGCCGTGCGTCCCGACGCCCTGCGCGCGGATCATGGACCGGCCGCGTGCATGCGGCGCATGCTTGGCGATGCCGTGCTCGACGCCGAAGCGGTGCTGACGGCGCCCTGGTGCGGCACTCCGCTGCTCACGCGCAAGCGCTCGCGACTGGCCTGCGCAGGCGTGCTGGTGGCTGGCGATGCCGGCGGCTATGTGGAACCGTTCACCGGAGAGGGCATGAGCTGGGCGCTCGCTTCGGGCGCTGCGGCAGGCGTGCATGCCGCAGCGGTGCTGCGCGGCGAGGCGACGGAAGATGACTGGAATCGCGCCGGGCACGCGTTGCTGCGCGCGGCGCGCTGGCGCTGTCGCGTCACTGGCTGGCTGCTGCGCCACCCCGCTTTCGTGAACCTTGGATTGCGGACCATGCGATCGATGCCAAGCCTGTGTGAACGCATCGCGAACGCCTTCGGAGCGGCTGCACCCATGCCGCAGGCACACCCATGAATCCGACGCTGCGAGCTGTCGCATGTGCAACGCCCGACCGGCGCCTTGAACGCGCGCAGTGGATCGAGATCGCGCAACGCATCGCCCCCGCTTCGGTGCCCATCGGCCTCACCACGCGCCTCGCCGAGCGCAGCGGCATCGAGGGACGCTGGTGCGCCGGCGCCGATGCCCCGGATGAACCGGCCTTCTATCCGCATGATCCGCAGGACGGCGGGCCCGGCACGGCCGCGCGCATGCGACTGTGGGAACGCAACGCGCGACCGCTGGCCATGCAGGCCGCACGCGAGGCCCTCGCCGAGGCTGGCGTGCAGGCTTCGGAGATCACGCATGTGGTCACCGCCTCATGCACCGGCTTCGCGGCACCAGGCATCGACCTGTGGCTGATGCAGGACGCGGGACTGCCGCCAGACTGTCGCCGAACGCACGTGGGATTCATGGGCTGTCACGCGGCGGTGAACGCGCTGGCAGTGGCTGCGGCCTTCGTGCGTGCCGACCCGCGCGCGTGCGTGCTGGTGTGCTGCGCCGAGATCTGTTCCGCGCATCTTCACTACGGCGCGCGCCTGGATCGCCTGATCGCCAACACGCTGTTCGCCGACGGAGCCGCAGCCGCCGTGGTGAGCGCCGATGGCCCGGCGCACGCGCCGCGCATCCAGTGCGCCGACAGCGTGCTGATTCCGGATTCCACCAACGCGATGGGCTGGCACATCGGCGATCATGGCTTCGAGATGACGCTGGCCGCGACGGTTCCCGAGCTGCTTCGCCAGCATGTGGGACCGTGGACGCGTGCATGCCTGGAGCGGCAATCGCTGGAACCCGCCGGTGTGGGCGCATGGGCAATCCATCCCGGCGGCCCTCGCGTGATCGAGTCGGTGCTCGCATCGATCGGGCTGTCCGAGGATCGCGGTCACGCGAGCCTGGAAGTGCTTCGCCGATTCGGCAACATGTCGAGCGCCACGCTGCTGTTCATCCTGCGGGATCTGTGGAAGGCCAACGCGCCACGCCCATGGATGGCGCTGGCATTCGGCCCCGGGCTGGTCGGCGAATCGCTGCTCCTGCGTTAAGCGCCGGCCCCGCCGATGCATCGAAGCATGGCGGCATGCGTGGCTGCATGCGCGGCCAGCGAGTCGCCGCCATGGATCCCGGGCCGCCCCTTCCAGTCGGTGAACACACCACCCGCCTCACGCACGATCACGTCGAAGGGGCCGCAGTCCCACGGGTTCATCACGGGATCGATCGCGGCATCGCAGCGACCGGTGGCCAGCAGCACCAGCGCGTAGCAGTCGCTCCAGCCGCGCATGCGCCCCACGCTGGCCTCGAGTCGCGCGAGCACCGGCAAGCGATTGCTGCGGCGGTAGTACTCCGAACCCGTGGTGGTGACCAGCGCCTGCGACAGGTCCGCGCATGCGCGAACCTGCGCGCGCACCGGCGCATGGCTCTCGCGCTCCCACCACGCGCCGCAGCCCTCCACCGCCCACACGCGCTCGCGCAGCGCTGGCATCTCGCACACACCCGCCACCACGCGACGCGAACCGTCGGACTGCGCCTGCTCGATGGCGAGCAGCGTTCCGTACAGCGGCACACCCGAGGCGAAACTGACCGTGCCGTCGATCGGATCGATCACCCAGGTGAAGCCGCTGCTGCCCGACTGCGTGCCGTACTCCTCGCCAAGGAATCCGTCATGCGGAAACCGCGCCGCGATGGCCGCGCGAATCGATTGTTCGGCCGCGCGATCGGCCTGCGTGACCGGACCGGCTTCGCCCTTCGACTCCACCCGCAGCGCATCGCTCTGGAACAGCGCCAGCGTGCCGTGTGCGGCCACGGAGGCGGCTTCGCGCATGCAGTGCACGCGCGACGCGAGATCCGGCGGCAGGTTGAGCGTGGGCTGCGTCATGCGCGGCAGGCTACGACGATTGATGCGCGCCGTGGCGATACGCTCGGCACTCCATGAACCGCACGCATTCGCTGTTGTCACGCGCGCTCGTCGCCCTGCTGCTTCTGGCCACCACGCCGTGCCTCGCCGCACCACCCAAGGCGGACACCTTCCCGCGCGTGGCGGCGGCGGAGCGTCGCAAGGAATCGAAGGCCGCCGCGCTGCTGGTGGTGCACTACCGACGCGCGGACGGCAACTACACCGGCTGGAATCTCTGGTGCTGGCCGAAGGATGGGCAAGGCGCGCAGTTCGCATTCAGTGGCAGCGACGCGTTCGGTCGCTTCGCGGTGGTGCCATTCGCCACCGCACCCGCAAGCGCCGGCTTCATCGTGCGCAAGGGCGACTGGCAGGCGAAGGACGGC
>CAIPQY010000230.1 GCA_903867275.1 uncultured bacterium
GAACTCGCGCAGCATGCTCTCTGGATAGTGGCCGATCAGCATCAGCATGCTGCGCACCATCGCGGTGCGGCTGCAGTGCTCCTCCAGCTTGCGATGGCCCGGACCTGCGCCGGGGAACATGATCACGTGGCCGATCTCGCCCGCCGTGTGCAGGGGGCCGCGCCACAACTTGCCGTTGAGCACGAAACCACCGCCGATGCCGGTGCCCACCCACACGGCCATCAGGTCACCACGACCCTTGCCGGCGCCCACGCGACTTTCGCCGAAGGCGGCAACATTCACGTCGTTGTCCACCACCACCGGACGATCCAGCTTCTTCGCCAGGATGTCGCGCAGCGGCACGCGCTTCCAGCCGAGGTTGCCCGCGTGGATCACCAGGCCCTTGTCCCAGTCGACCGCGCTCGGGGCGCCCACACCGACGGCGGCGATGTCCTTCAGCGACAGTTTCGCCTCGCCGCACGCGCGCTCGATGCCTTCCACCAGACGGCTGATCACCTTGTCGCGGCCCTCGAGCGCCTTGGTCTTGCGCTTGCAGCGACCCAGGATGCGGCCCTTCTCGTCCACCACGCCGATGGCCATGTTGGTGCCGCCAAGGTCCACGCCGATGACTGGTCCGTCGAATCGATCCTTGCCCATGGATGCAGAGCGTAGCGGCACGGGAACGCGCACCGTTACACTCGCCTGCGCATGTCGGAAACCCATCCACTCACCACGCAGGAAACCGCGCACGTTGCAAAGTTGTCGCGGTTGGCGGTTCCGGCCGACCGCATCGAGGCCATGCGCACGCAGCTGGCGGGCGTGCTTGGACACGTGGCCAAGCTGAAGGCGATCGACGTGGAGGGCGTGCAGCCCATGACCACCCCCTTCACGCAGGTGAACCGACTGGATGAGGACGAGCCCGGCCCCTGCCTGGACATCGCCGACGTGCTCCGCAACGCCCCCGCCGTGGAGGGCCGCTATCTGGCGGTTCCCAAGGTACTGGCCGAGGACGCTGGCGGATGAACTTCATCGACGCGACAGACCTGCGCGATGCCGTGCGAAGCCGCAATGTGAAGGCCAGCGATGCCGTGGCCGCAACGCTGGCCAAGGCGAAGGCTGCAAACGCCAAGCTGAACGCCTTCCACGAAATCCTGGAAGAGGACGCGATGCGTCAGGCAAAGGCCGTGGACGACGCGATCGCCGCCGGCCGCGACCCGGGTCCGATGGCCGGCGTGCCGGTGGCCGTGAAGGACAACATCGCCACCCGAGAAGGCCGCACCACCTGCTCGAGCCGCATGCTGGAGCACTATCGCTCACCGTTCGACGCAACATGCATCGAGCGACTGCGCGCCGCCGGCGCCGTGGTGATGGGCAAGACCAACATGGACGAATTCGCCATGGGCAGCAGCAGCGAACACTGCGCGTGGGGCCCGGTGAAGAATCCGTGGGACATCACGCGCGTGCCGGGTGGCTCGAGCGGCGGAAGCGCGGCCGCCGCGGCCGCGGGCATCTGTGGCGTGGCGCTTGGAAGCGACACCGGCGGAAGCATTCGCCAGCCTGCATCGTTGTGCGGCTGCGTGGGTTTCAAGCCCACCTACGGTCGCGTGAGCCGCTACGGCCTGGTGGCCTTCGGCAGCAGCCTCGATCAGATCGGACCGCTCACCCAGAGCGTGCGCGATGCGGCACTGACCTACGCGGCGATGGCGGGCGTGGATCGTCGCGACAGCACCAGTGCGCAGCTGGCGGTGGAGGATCCCGTCGCGTCGCTCGAGCAGCCCATCGCCGGCCTTCGCATCGGCGTGCCTGCGCAGTACATCAGCGACGCCAACGACCCGCAGGTGAACGCGTTGGTGCGCGAATCGCTGGAGCGGCTGAAGGCGCAGGGCGCGTCCATCGTTCCCGTGGAACTGCCGCTGACCGATGTGGGCATCAGCACCTACTACGTGATCGCGCCAGCCGAGGCGAGCGCCAACCTGGCCCGCTTCGACGGCATCCGCTACGGCCATCGCGCACCCGCGCGACCGGGGCAGTCGCTGGACGACCTGTACGCCGAGAGTCGCGGTCAGGGCTTCGGCCCCGAAGTGCAGCGCCGCATCATGCTTGGCACCTATGTGCTCAGCGCCGGCTACTACGACGCCTACTACGGCCGCGCGCTGAAGGTGCGTCGCCTGATCAAGGCGGAATTCGACCGCGCCTTCGCGGGCTGCGACGTGATCGCGGGTCCGGCCAGCGCAACGCCCGCCTTCCGCGCCGGCGGCATGACCGATCCGCTGCAGATGTACCTGTGCGACGTATACACGGTGAACACCAACATCGCGGGCATTCCGGGCATCAGCGTGCCGATCGGTTTCATGAAGCAGGATGGCGCATCGCTGCCCGTGGGCCTGCACCTGCAGGCACCCGCCATGGCCGATGCAACGCTGCTTCGCGCGGCGCGCATGGTGGAACGCCTGCATCCCGAAGCCGCCGTGCGGCCCGCCATCTGAAATTCACTGCGCGCGATGCACGCGCGCGTATTCACGCAACGTGCGCCAGAACGCGTCCTGAAGCGCGGTGGCTGCGGATCGATTCTCGTTGAAGCTTCCGATCTGCGCCTGCACGTCCGTGACGCCGTGTGCCTCGTCGCCGGTCACCACCAGCGTGCCGCGCTCGTCCTTGATCGAACGCACCGTGAACACCTTGCCATCGGCCGTCTTCTGCTCGCTCACGACCGCCATCTCGCAGGACTTGGCGGCCTCCCGAGCCACCA
>CAIPQY010000231.1 GCA_903867275.1 uncultured bacterium
GCCGGCGTCGCTTTTCCGCCCGCCGCACCCCACAATGCGCCCATGCAGAGCTTCCTCACCTTTCTCGGCTTCGGCGTGGCCGCGTGGGCGCTGTGGAAACTGCTGCGCCGACAGGAGGAAGCCGATCCCGACTTCGAGCGCTCGCTGCAGGCCGACGAGCGCCGTGCGCGCAGCAACCGCGAGTCCGCCGCGCGCGCCTCGCTCGAGCATGACGAGGCGGTGAAGGCGCAGCGCGCCGCCCAGGGCACGACACCGCCCATGCCTCCCGGCGAATCCTGATTTCGTCCGTCGGCTCAGACCGCGATGAAGTCGTCGTTGCCCGGAATGGGCAGGTACGCCAGCGTCTTCTGACGCATCACCACCATCTCGCGCTGCAGGCTGCGACCGGGGCACGCAGTGTGGGCGCTGGCCCACTCCTGGTGCGTCTTCACGCGCGACACTGGAATGCGGTACTTGCCCATCAGGCACTCCACCATGCGCTGACAGGCCTGCAACTGGGCGTCGCTGGGGCTCTGCTCGTCGAAGTTGCCCATGCAGCAGATGCCGATGTTGCCCTCGTTCTCGTTCTTCACGTGGGCGCCCTGCCACTTGATCTCGCGGCCTTCCCACACGCGACCGCCCCGATCCACCACGTAGTGGTAGCCGATGTCGCCCCAGCCCTTGGAACGATGTCCGCAGCGGATCATCTCGACACGCGCCGAACTGCTGGACTGGTCGGTGGACAGGAACGGGCTCATGCCGTCGTGGTGCACCGTGATGTACTTGGGCGGCAGCATGGGATTCATCATCGCGGGCACGCACTCGCCGCGACACCACAGCTCTCGATCCATCACGAACTTGAAGTCGGTGTTGCGCTTGATCACCGGCGGGCACACGGCAGGCGTGGCCGCCTTGCCTGGATCGCGCCAGATCGGGTCGGGCAACTTCGAGGTTCGCGTGGGCTGGGTCGCGCAACCCACCGCGAGCAGTCCCCCGAAGGCCAGAAACCCACGGCGCGACACAGCCGTCACGCCACGAAGGGCGGCATCAAGGGCGGTTGGGCTGGGTTCTGATTGCTGCGACATGCGAAGGCACCCGAGGCGCGGAACCATGGCATCGGACACCGGTCCGACCCACCTTGACACTTTACGAAGGCAATCACTCGGCGTGAGATGCAAGGTGACCGGAAACCTTCAGAAACCCCGGAGTTTTCGAGCGGAGAAAGCGCCTTTCGTCGGGCAATTTGCGGACCTTTCGCGTAGAATCCGGCACCCCCAAAAGGGGCCCTGCGAGGGCTCCTGGCGGATCCCACTTCGGGTCTTGTCCGAGAGGCCCATTCGAGTCCCCCACGCCGTGTCCAGCATGACCAAGCCCGCCAAGTCAGCCGCAGATTCCAACAGCGGCGAGCCGCAGTACACCTCAAGCAGCATCCAGGTTCTGGAAGGTCTCGAGGCCATCCGCAAGCGCCCCGGCATGTACGTGGGCGGCACCGGTCTCGAGGGTCTGCACCACCTGGTGTACGAGTGCGTGGACAACTCGATCGACGAGTGCATGGCCGGATTCGCCACCGCGGTCACCGTGGTGCTGGGCGTGGACGGCAGCTGCAGCGTGAGCGACGACGGCCGCGGCATGCCGGTGGATCCGATGCAGCACGAGAACCCCGCCATCAACGGCCGCCCCGCGGTCGAGGTGATCCTCACCGAGGTGCACGCGGGCGGCAAGTTCGACAGCGGCGCCTACAAGGTGTCCGGCGGCCTGCACGGCGTGGGCGTGAAGTGCGTGAACGCGCTCAGCGAGTGGACCGAGGTGGAGGTGACCAAGGACGGCCGCCTGTACCGCATCGCCTTCGAGCGCGGCGTGGTGAACGAGCCCCTGCACGTGGTCGAGGAGCGCAAGGGCTCGGGCAACGGCACCAAGATCAGCTTCCGGCCCGATCCCGACATCTTCCCCGACACGCACCTGCGCTACGAGATCCTGCAGCATCGCCTGCGCGAGCTCGCCTACCTGAACCCCGGCGTGAAGATCCGCCTGATCGACGAGCGCGTGGATACCTCGGGCAAGATGCGCGAGGAGAACTTCTTCGACGAGAGCGGCCTGGCCGGCTACGTGAAGCACCTCAACGCGTCGAAGGCCACCAACAGCCCCGTGATCAGCATCCGCCGCGACGATGCCGCCAGCGGCATGCGCTGCGATCTGGCGCTGCAGTACACCGACGCGATGGCGGAGAACCTGCTCGCCTTCGGCAACAACATTCCGAACCGCGATGGCGGCACGCATGTCACGGCCTTCCGCAAGGCGCTCACCACCGCGATCAACGGCTACGGCAAGCGCATGGGCCTCTTCAAGGAGAAGGATTTCGTGCCCACGGGCGACGACCTCCGCGAAGGCCTCACCGCCGTGGTCAGCGTGAAGCTGCCCAACCCCACCTTCAACAACCAGACGAAGGAGAAGCTGCTGAACCCCGAGGTGGAGCCCTTCGTGAGCGCCGCCATCACCGAGCAGCTGGGCGCGTGGCTGGAGGAGAATCCCGCCGACGCCAAGGGCATCGTGAACCGCGCCAAGCTGGCGGCCGAGGCACGCGAGGCCGCACGCAAGGCGCGCGAACTGATCAAGCGCAAGGGCGCGCTGGACAGCGGCGGCATGCCGCACAAGCTGGCCGACTGCAGCAGCAACGAGGTCGAGAAGACCGAGATGTTCATCGTCGAGGGTGACAGCGCAGGTGGAAGCGCCAAGGGCGGCCGCGACCACGTGCATCAGGCCATCCTTCCGCTGCGCGGCAAGCTGCTCAACGTGGAGAAGGCGCGCCTGGACAAGGTGCTGGCCTTCGAGGAGATCCGCACGCTCATCCAGGCGCTGCAGTGCGGCATCGGCGAGGACTTCGACGCCAGCAAGCTGCGCTACGGTCGCGTGATCATCATGACCGACGCCGATGTGGACGGCAGCCACATCCGCACGCTGCTGCTCACCTTCTTCTTCCGCCAGATGCCCGAGCTCATCCGCACGGGCAAGGTGTTCATCGCGCAGCCGCCGCTGTACCAGGTGGCCCGCGGCAAGACCGTGGAGTACGTGCTGAACGACCATCGCATGAACGAGGTGCTGGTGGAGCTGGCCATGCGCAGCAACGCCACGCTGAGCCTGCGCGACGACAAGGGCGAGGCCTTCGCCACCGTGCAGGGCGAGCCGCTGCGCCGCCTGATCCGCGACCTGAACCGGCTCGAGGAACTCACGCGCATCAGTCTGTACCGCGGCATCGAGTTCCCGCGACTGCTGCAGGCGCGCACGACCGATCCCGAGGGCAAGGGCCGCATGCCCGGCTGGCAGCTGGCGTGGCGCGAGGGCGACGAGCTGTTCCACACCGAGGCGCAGGCCGCGACGCGCGTGAAGGAACTTGGCCTGACCCTGGTGGATGTGGGTGCCGCCGGCACCGAGGTGGAGCCCGCCAAGCGCGCCACGCTGCGCGTGCTGCACGAGAACCGCGAGATCGAGCGCCTGCTCGAGCAGATCGCCAAGGTGGGCCTGAGCTCCGACGACTGGTCGCTGGTGCAGGAAGAGGGCATCACGGGCGAGAAGCTGCCCACCAAGTACGCGTGGACCGTGGATGGCGAGAAGGGCAAGCCCGCCGAGACGATGGAGGTGCCCAACATTCCCAGCATCCTGCAGAAGCTGCACGAGGTGGGTCGCCGCGGCATCGAGGTGAAGCGCTTCAAGGGTCTGGGCGAAATGGAGGCGGTGCAGCTGTGGGACACCACCATGGATCCCGCGCGCCGCACGCTGCTTCGCGTGACCTGGGACCAGGCCAGCAACGCCGACGCGCTGTTCACGGTGCTGATGGGCGAGGACGTGGAGCGCCGCCGCAACTACATCGAGAAGCACGCCCTCGAGGTGAAGAACCTCGATATCTGAGCGCCACGCGGGCATCCGCGGCATTGGGCGCAGGATTTCGATGATGGGCCGCCGATGTGCGTTTTGCCGCGGGCGCCGAACGGGCTATGTTGCGCGCATGACCCTTGCGCCGCGACTGATCGCCCTGCTTGGCCTCGCCTGCACGCTCTCGGCAAACGCGGCAGGTCCAAGGCCCGACGCCTTCCGCGAGATCCCCGCCGAACGAAGCTTCTGTGGACGGTTGTTCGCCAAGCCCAGGACCACGGTCACGCGCGATCAGGTGCAGCAGCTTGTGCGCGATGCCGGCGCCAGCATCCGTTCCGACCTTCCGCAGATCGGCGTGCTGGTGATCGACACGCCATGGGGCCCTGCCACGCCCGGCACCGCTGAACGCGCCGTGGCTGCGCAACTCATGGCTTCCGGCGCGTTCGCCTACGTGGAACCCGACTGGCTGGTGTTTCCCACCGGCGTGCCCAACGACACGTACTTCCCCAATCAGTGGCATCACGACATCATGGAGAGCGCGTCAGCGTGGGACATGACCACCGGCAGCAACGAGGTGGTGATCGGCGTGGTGGACACCGGCGTGAATCCGCACTCGGATCTGGGCGCGCGAATGCCCGGCTACAACGCCTTCACCGACACCGCCGAGGTGGACGGCGGACTGGTCACCGACTCGCAGGGACACGGCACGCACGTGGCCGGCTGCGCGGCGGCCCTGGGCAACAACGCCAACGGCGTCTCCGGCATGGGATGGAACTTCCGCATCCTGCCGGTGCGCGCCACCATCGACAACATCGGCTCGGCCTACGAGGACGACCTGATCGAGGGCGTGCTGTGGGCCGCGAACCACGGCGCCACGGTGGTGAACTGCAGCTTCAGCGGCATCGGCGGGCAGGTGCACGAGGATGCGGGCGCCGCACTGCATGCCATGAACGTGTCGCTGTGCTGGGCGGCCGGCAACAGCTCGGAGAACTGGTGGTCGTGGGATTTGCCGAGCGTGATGGTGATCGGCGCCTCCGATGCATACGACGATCGCGCCTCCTTCTCGTGCTTTGGACGCGGCGTGACCGTGTTCGCGCCGGGCGTGGCGATCCTGTCCACGGTGATGAACGGCGGCTACGAGGCCTGGAGCGGCACCAGCATGGCCTCGCCCGTGGCCGCCGGCGCGCTTGGCCTGATCCGTTCCGTGAACGCCTCGATCACCGCGGAGCAGTCGGAACACATCCTGAAGTTCTCCTGCGACATGTGGGGCGGCTCGCGCGAGACGGAACTGTGGGGCTACGGCCGCATCAACCTGCGCTCGGCCATCGCGCGTGCCCTGCAGATCGGCACCCCGCTTCCGCCACTCGCCAACGACGATCACTTCGACGTGATGGAAGGTTCGGCCAGCACGCTCGAGATGGACGTGCTGTCGAACGACGATGATCCGAACGCCGAACCGCTTGCCATCGCCTCGTGCGACGCCAGCAC
>CAIPQY010000232.1 GCA_903867275.1 uncultured bacterium
CCGGCGTGAGCGTGCCTGCGCAGGGAACGCCCGCCTTCAAGAGCGGCGACGTGATCACCTTCACCGGCCGCGAGACCACCATCGAAGAGAAGCAGGACGTGATCACGGTGATCGGCGGCGCGCAGGTGGACGTGATGAGCCGCGATCCGCGCCTGAAGACGGGCGAGATCCGGCTCAGTGCCGAGCGTGCCGTCATCTTCCTGAAGCCCGGTTCGCTGACCAAGGTGCGCGAAGGCTCGGGCCAGCTCGACGCCGGCGTGGTGGAAGGCGTGTATCTGGAAGGCGACGTGAACGCCACCGATGGCAGCTACGCCATGCGCGGCGCGCAGGTGTACTTCGACGTGGCCACAGGCCGCGCGGCGGCGCTGCAGGCGGTGCTGCGAACGTATGTGCGCGGCGGCGTGCCCGTGATCAGCCGCGCCGCCGAGGTGCGTCAGGTGGCCAAGGATCAGTTCGAGGCACGCGACGCGCGCGTGTCGGTGAGCGAGTTCTACACGCCACACCTGTCGGTGGGTGCCGATCGCATCACCGTCACCAAGGGCCCGTCGGCCGATGCGTCCACGGTGGTCGAGGCGCAGGATGTCACCTTCCGCGCGGGCAGCGCGCCCATCTTCTACTGGCCCACGCTGCGCGGCGACGCGGGCGATGTGCTGCTGCCGCAGGTGCTGCTTGGCTACAACAGCTACACCGGCACGCAGATCGGCACGCGCTGGGATCTGTGGAAGCTGGCCGGATGGCAGCCTCCCTTCGACATGAAGGCCGAGCTGCAGCAGGATGTGTACACCAGCAACGGCTACGGCCTTGGCACGCGCTTCAGCGGCGTGCCCGGCGACCTGAACCTGTACGGCTTCTACGACCTGCAGCGCACCGAGCAGAGCTCCTCGGGCATCGAGTACACGTCGGCGCTGAAGTGGCGCGGCATGATCGACGGCGGCACCACGGTGCCGCTCGACTCCGGCTCGCTCATGCAGGCGCAGATGGCGTGGGTGAGCGACGGCGCGTGGGTGAGCACCTTCAAGCAGAAGGACTTCGCCAACCACCGCGAGTACGAGACAAGCGCGTTCATCAAGCTCAGCACGGGCAACAGCGCCTTCGACATGCTGGGCAAGTACGACCTGGACCAGTACGTGAGCAACAGCTGGATGCTGGCCAGTCGCCCCTACAGCGTGTCCAAGTTCCCCGAAGCCAGCTATCGCCGCTACGGCGACTCGCTGTTCGGCGACAGCGTGAACTGGACGCAGGAGTACAACGCCAACATCATGGCGATGCAGCTGGAGAAGGGCTCGGTGCAGGATCTGGCGGCCAATCCGCTGGCCTTCGCAGGCAACTTCAACGCCAACACCAACATCCAGAACGCCTACACCGCGCAGGGCTACAACCAGAACAACTACGTGCGCAGCTTCACGCGTCACGAGCTGGTGGCGCCGCTCGACTGGCAGGGCCTGCGCGTGGCGCCCTTCGTGCAGGGCACGGCGATCGGCTACTTCCTGAACGACTTCCAGAACTACGCCAACCAGAACGTCGGCGCGGATGCCGACGGCGGCGCATTCCGCGGCATCGTGGGCGCAGGCACGCGCATGAGCACGGAGTTCAGCCAGAACTTCGACGGCGTGCAGAACGCGACGCTGGACGTGAACCGCCTGCGCTGGGTGGTGCAGCCCAACAGCACGCTGTGGGCCGGCTACGACACCACCACCAACGGCGAGTACCCGGTGTTCGATCAGGACGTGGAAGGCGCCAGCGCCGCGCGCGCGGCGCAGCTGGGCGTGACGCAGCGCTGGCAGACCTATCGCGGTGGTCCCGGCGACTGGCGCAGCGTGGACTGGATCATGCTCGATGTGGGCGCGGTGGTGAACAACAGCAGCGCGAACTTCCAGCGCTCCGGCACCGACAGCGCCACGGGTGGCCTGAACAGCCTGGCCTACTACCAGAGCCCCACGCCGCAGTTCTTCAGCTACAGGCCCGAGCTGTCGCAGTGGGGCAACCATGGCTATGCGCGCGCCACGTGGGCCATGTCGAGTTCGCTCACGGCCTACGGCAGCACCACACTGCTCTTCGAGGATCGCAACACCGAGGCGAATGCGGGCATGAGCAACTTCGCCCGCGGCTCGGTGGGCATGTCCATGCAGCACACGCCGGATGTGAGCACATTCTGCGAGTACCGCATGATCAACAACTTCTACAACAGCGGCCTGTATCCCAACGACGAGCTGCTGCAGCCCGGCGTGGCGTACCAGATCGGCAAGCTGTACACGCTCAGCGCGGGTCCGCAGATCGACCTGGGTCAGGGCGACCTGCGCGCACTCAGCGCCACGCTGAACCGCACCTTCCCCGACTTCAACCTCGGTGCGGCCATCGGCTACAGCTCCATCACCGACCAGTACACCTTCGGCATGCAGCTCTCCATTCCAGCGACGGGTGGCAAGGGCCTGAACACCGGAGCATTGAACAGCGACGGCGCAGCCAACCCGTGGACAGGACAGAACGGCTCGTTCTGATCGCCGCGCGCGGCCGCTTCGCTCACGATTCGAACAGTTCGGTGCCTTCGAGCCGCTCGCCGATCATGGCGGCGCCGGCGGCGGTGAGTCGCCGTCCCTGTCGCGTGCGCGCCAGCAGCTCGCTGCGCAGCAGGAAGGGTTCCACCAGGTCTTCCAGCGTGTCGGCGTCCTCGCCGATGGTCGCGGCGAGCGTCTCCAGACCCACCGGTCCACCCTTGTAGGTACGCGCCAGCGTGCGCAGGTACTTGCGATCGAGCTCATCCAGACCGCTCGCATCCACGCCTTCCAGTTCCAGGCCCGCACGCACGGCTTCGGCGTCCACGCGCCCCTTGCCCTTCACCTGCGCCCAGTCGCGCACGCGACGAAGCAGTCGAAGCGCCACGCGCGGCGTGCCTCGGCTGCGCGCCGCCAGCGTGTGCACCGAGGGGGCGTCCGTCTTCACGCCAAGCAGGTCGGCCGCGCGCAGCAGGATGCGCTCGAGTTCCTCCTGCCCATAGAAGTCGAGGTGATGCGACAGGCCGAAGCGGCTGCGCAGCGCCTGCGTCAGCAGACCCGCGCGGGTGGTTGCACCGATCAGCGTGAAGGGCTTCAGCGGCAGCGTGACCATGCGCGCGTGCATGCCCTGATCCACGGTGAAGTCCACGCGGTACTCCTCCATGGCGGGATAGATGTACTCCTCCACCGCCGCGGGCAGGCGATGGATCTCGTCGATGAACAGCACGTCGCCGGCGCCGAGGCGCGTGAGCGTGCCCACCAGGTCGCCGGCCTTCGTCAGCGCCGGACCGCTGGTCACCACCGCGCGCGTGCCCATCTCGGCGGCGATCACGTGCGCCAGCGTGGTCTTGCCAAGGCCCGGCGGTCCGTGCAGCAGCACATGGTCCATCGGCTCGCCACGACCCTTGGCCGCCTGCACCGCGATGCGCACGCGCTCCACCAGATCGGTCTGCCCGACGTACTCCTGCAGCTTGCGCGGACGCAGCGCGGGGCCCATCGCCTCCTCGGCGTCGTCCACCGCCGCCTCCGCCGAGACCAGTCGCTCGCGGGCCATGATCAGAACTTCACCTGCGGTGCCGAGCGCACCGCCTCGTCGTCTTCCTTCAGGAAGGACATCGCGCGGAAGCCGAAGATGCCCGCCACGATGTTGTTCGGGAACACCGACAGCAGTTCATTGAAGCCCGCAGCCGCGCCGTTGAAGCCGGTTCGGCGCGAAGCGATGCGGTTCTCGGTGTCGCTCAGGTCGCCCTGCAGGCGCATGAAGCCGCCGTCGGCCTTCAGCGTTGGATACGCCTCGGCCACGGCCATCAGGCGACCCAGTCCGCGCGTCAGCGCGCCCTCCGCCTCGATGCGCTCGTTGATGCCCTTGGCGCCCATCGCCGCCGCGCGCGCCTGCATCACCGCTTCCAGCGTCTGGCGCTCGTGCGTGGCGTAGCCCTTCACGGTCTCCACCAGGTTCGGGATCAGGTCGTGTCGACGGCGCAGCTCCACATCGATGTTCGAGAACGAACCCTCGGCCGCGATGCGGGCACGCTGCAGCGCGTTGAAGATGCCGATCACCGCGAGCACCACCACGACGATCACCGCCACCGCCACCAGCAAGCCGATCAGCATTCCGCTCATGCGCGTCTCCTTCGTTGGCCGGCCCCGTGCCGGACTGGCCGAAAGCGTACCGCTCAGGCCTTGGCCATGCGCTCGATGCAGGCGAATTCCGCCGCCGCCACCGGCAGCACGCTCAGGCGATTGCCGCGCGCAAGCAGCTGCATGCCCGCGAGCTTCGGCTCGGCGCGCAGGCTGGCCAGCGTCACGCACGCGGAGAAGCGCCGCTCGAATCGCAGCGTGCGCGCCCACCACACCGGCGCGTCCTTGGTGGCGCGCGGCTCGAAGGCGTCGTCGCCCTTGCGGAACTGCGTGGCA
>CAIPQY010000233.1 GCA_903867275.1 uncultured bacterium
GTGCGCCACCACACCCTGCAGTTCGTCGCGCGGCAGTTGCGCGATGGCACCGCTGGTGAAACCCAGCACCGCATCCTTTGGCGTATTGCCCGCCGCGAAGGCGTTGATGGAGTCATCCTCCATCACGTACACCGGCGGCACCGGCATGCCGCTGGCGATCGACATCTCCTCCACCACATCGAGCAGGCGGCGCTCGGAGGGCGAGGCGCCGGCGGGATTCAGCCAGCGGCCGCCCAGCGATTCGGCCACGGCCTTGCCACCGCCGCGCAGTTGCATGCGCTTCACGCCCGCGCCAAGCAGGATGATCGCAACGGCCGCGCCGAAAATCATCAGAAACGTGATCGGATCCCACCAAGTGGCGCCGCGCGCACCGCCGCGCTTGGCGGCTTCCGACGCCATCGCGATGGCCACCGGCACATACAGCAGCACGCCCACGCCGATGAGCGACAGCACGAACAGCACCACCAGTCGGCGCGTGGCCCGCTTGGCCGCGTCCTGATGGTCGAAGAAGTTCATGCGCCGCTCCCGAACTGCACGGTGGGCACGGCGCGGGTGTCGTCGTCGGTTTCCCACAGCTCGGCTTGCGCGAAGCCGAACCAGCCGGCGACCAGATTGCTGGGGAAGGTGACCACACGCTCGTTGAAGCGCATCACCGAATCGTTGAAGGCCTGACGCGCGAAGGCCACGCGGTTCTCGGTGGTGACCAGCTCTTCCTGCAGGGTGTGCACGAGTGCGCTGGCCTTCAGTTCGGGATACGCCTCGATGCGCGCCATGAGTCCGCGCAGGGCACCATCAAGCGCCGAGCTGGCCACCGCCAACGCGTGCACGCCTGCGATGCCGTTGCCACGCATGCCATCGATGGCCTGCTGCGCCGCAGCGCGCGCCTGCGTGACCGCCTGAAGCGTGGCGCGTTCGTGATCCATGTAGCCGCGCGTGGCTTCGACCAGATTCGGCACAAGATCATGGCGACGACGCAGCTGCACATCGATCTGCGAGAAGGCGTTGCGCACGCGCACACGCGCCACCGCCAGCGCGTTGTACATGGCCGCCACCAGCACGATCACCACCAGCGCAATGGCGACAGGCAGCACCACCAGGGCTATGTCCGGAGCGGAAAGGGCGGCGAGCATGACGGGATTATGACCGCGCGTGGCGGTCAGTGCGCGTGCGTGGACACGCGCCCCAGGCGCGCGGCCACCAGTTCAGCCACATGCTCGATGGCGCCCGACAGGTCGTCGTTCACCACGAAGGAGTCGTACACACCGTTGTTGCGGGCGCGGTCCATCTCGCGGCGCGCCTCGGCGAAGCGACGCTGGATGGCCGCCTCGTCGTCGCGGCCACGCTGGCGCAGGCGATCGAGCAGCGCTTCTTCATGTGGCGGAAGGATGAACACCCCAAGCATGTCCGGCACGCGCGCGTGCACCTGCTCGGCGCCCTGCACATCGATGTCCAGCACCACCAGTTCACCGGCGGCCAGCGACGCGTCCACTTCGGAGCGCGGTGTGCCGTAGCTGCTGCGCCCGAACACCAGCGCGTGCTCCAGGAAGGCGTCGGCATCCACCATGCGCGCGAATTCGGCCTCGCTGATGAATCGGTAGTCCACGCCTTCGCGCTCGCCGGTGGCTGGCGCGCGCGTGGTGCAGCTGACGCTGAAGTGGCCACCGAACCGCCGAAGCAGTTCGTGCGCGATCGTCGTCTTGCCGACGCCCGATGGGCCACTGAGAACAAGCAGCAGTCCGCGTGCCATGCGCCGATCGTACGGTGCGGCGGTGCGTGGGCAAGCCCGCCGATTTCAGGCTGTGGCGGCGGGGATCCAGCCCTGCAATCGGTACCACGCCACCGCGTCGGCGGTGCTGGCCTCCACGGATCGCGGTTGCAGGCCCAGCTCGTGCGTGCAGATGGACGCATCGAAGTGCATCGATCTACGCGTGAGTCGCACGCCCGTCACCGTGGCCATGGGCATGCGATGCGTCACCAGATCGGCCCAGCGTTCGCTGCACCATCCTGTGGTGAGCGCGAGCGCGTAGGGCACCTGCCAGCGCGGTGCGGGCCGGCCCACCATGCGGGCGAGCAGCCGGAGCCACTCCACCAGACGCGTGTTGTGCGCACCGAGCAGGTAGCGGATGCCTGGGCGACCACGCTCCATGGCGCGCACCAGACCATCGGCGGCATCGCGCACATCGATCAGGTTGAAGCGGCAGTCGAGGTACGCGGGAATGCGGCCCTGACAGAACGCCACCGCCAATCGCGTGGGCGGCGTCTGGCCGCGATCGCCGGGGCCGATCGGCAGCGTTGGACTGCACACGATCACGGGCGCGCCCGCCTCCGCCAGTTCGAACGCCACGCGCTCGCCGCGGAACTTGCTGAGGCAATAGGGACCAAGCATGTCCTGCTCGCGAAAGCGCAGTGTTTCCACCGCACCGCCGGCGAACCGCTTTGAGGTGAGGATGCTTTCGGTGCTCACGAACACCACGCGCGTGGCACCGGCGTTCAGCGCCGCGCGCATCAGATGCGCGGCACCCACGTGATTGATGGCATCGAAGGCGTCGCGATCGCGTCGCCACAGGTTGGGGTCGGCGGCCAGGTGGTACACGCGCGTGCACCCACGCACCGCCGTGGTCACGGCCGCATGATCGCGGATGTCGGTGCGCACCAGCTCGATGCGATCGAGCGGCAGGTGATCCACCGACGCGCTTGGGTGCTCAAGCACACGCACGGCTTCGCCGCGATCCACCAGTTGCCGCACCAGATGCGATCCGATGAACCCGGCGCCGCCGGTGACCAGAATCACGCCAGCACCCCGGGCGGCAGCGCATCGGCCAGATCCTGCAGGTGCCTGTGCGCGGGGGCAAGGCGCTGCGTGCTGATGCGATCCACCATGTCGATCACCGCGCGATTGATGGGGCAGGGCAGGGTGCCCGCGATGCGCACCAGATGGCCGTTGTAGGCATCCATCTCGGTGCGGCCACTGCCCATGTCGGGCGCCATGCTGCAGTAGGTGCCGCGCAGCGAAGGTCGGAAGAAGTGGCTCATCAACTGCGGCAGCAGCGGCGTGCGCAGGATGCGCGCCACCACATCCGGGTGGAAGGGTCCGATGCGCGCCAGCGGCACGCCCGCATGACGAAGGATGGCGTGGTTCTCGAGCAGCAGCGCGAAGAACAGTCGGTTGGCCAGCGGATCGGTGAGCAGTGCGGCGTTGTCCACACCGGCGCCGGCGGCCAGCGGCGAGATGGCCGCGTTGTACATGAGCTTGGCGGCCTTGTAGGGCCGCACATCATCCACCAGATGCACCGGGAACAGGCCCGAGGCACCGATCGCCTTGGCCAGTGCCGCCATGCGTTCGCGCTGCATGGCGTTGGCCTCGCCTCGCGCGCCGATGTGCAGGGCGCCCGCGCGGGTGATGCGCGCTTCGGGTCGATCGGCCCGGCACGCCGACACGAACGAAGCGATCGCCTCGCACGGATGATCGAGCGCATCCAGTTGCGGGTCGTAGCCGTTCTGGATGGGAACCAGCAGCGGCGTGGCAGGCAGGCGCGCCAGCACCGCCGCGTTGTCGAAGGTCTTGGTGCACAGCAGCACCACGGCATTCGGCTGCGGCTGCCACGCATCGAACGCAACGAACGGCACGCGAACCGCCGCCGCGTCATCGATGCGCATGCCATCGCGCGCACCAGCGGCCACCTTGGCGGGGTTCGACTCCACCATGGTCACCTGCCAACCAGCGCGCACCAATCCCATCGCGGCTGCGATGCCGATGCCACCTGCACCAAGGATGTGGACGGTGGGTGGCATGCGTGCTCGAGGCGTTCGAGTCTATGCAGCGCACCACTGTCCCATGATCAATCCGGCGAGGCACCTCCATCCTGAAGCCACGCGGCGTACAGGTTCGCAACCACCTTGTCGGGCAACGCGGTGCGCCACCGGGGCCCGAATTGCTGGTCCATGTGCAGCGCGAACACCCACTCCTCCTGCACGGTGTGCGACAGAGACTTTTTCCACCAGGGCAGCGTGGCGGGTGCCTGTGAATCCACCGCACCCGCTGCGGGTCCTGGCGCCACAGCGCGCGTGCTGGCAAGCGCCGCAGCACCTGCCAGCGCCAGCGCTGCCACCACACTGGTGGCGCGATTCACGCACCGAGCCATCGCGCACCTCCTTCGTTGGTCACAACACGCGCGTGGCGCAGGATGCGATGCCCCTTGTCGCGGAACGCCGGGAAGCGACCCATGGCGCCCACGATGTTGCGCACCTCCTCCACATCCAGCACCCACGGCTCGTCGGGCTGCATCTCGCGGCGGGCCAGCTCCACCGAGAAGGCGCGCTCGCGCAAACTCCAGTTGTCCAGCCGGTCGGCGATCTCGAGCGCCTTGTTGGTGAAGATGGCCATCGACATCGACACGTGCTCGGCAGGCATGTGCCGAAGCGTGGCGTTGCATCCATAGATGCACCACCAGCCCCAGCTCTCCAGCCAGTCGCCGCGTGGATGTGAGGCCACATCGATCACGCGGTCGAGCGCCACCTGCAGCCGTTCGACGGCCTCGATGCCGGGCAGGTGTCCGATCATGGCGTCCACCTCGATCAACGCGCCGCGGCAGGTGTTGGCCAGCGCCGCGTAGCGATCATCACCGAAGGTGTCGGCCAGATCCTCGTACTCCACCATGGCTTCCTGCAGGTCGGGGCGCGCCGCGGCCGCATGCACGCCCGCGCGTTCGGGATCCAGTTGCGCCATGCGACGTTCGCTGGAGCCGCGCACATATCGCGCAAAGGCACGGCACACGCGATCGCGCCGCTCGTGCACCTCGCGGTCA
>CAIPQY010000234.1 GCA_903867275.1 uncultured bacterium
GAGTGAGGCACCCCTGCTGCAGGCGCGCGACCTTCGCAAGACCTATCGGCTTGGCCGCGTGGATGTGCCCGTGCTGCGTGGCGCGGATTTCAGCATGAAGCGCGGCGAATGGGTGGCCATCCTGGGCAGCTCGGGCAGCGGCAAGAGCACCCTGCTGCACCTGCTGGGCCTGCTGGATGAACCCGATGCCGGCAGCGGCGGACTGTGGTTCGAGGGCAACGCGGTGGCGGGTCTGCGCGGCGGCGCGCGCAACCACTATCGCAACCGCTCCGTCGGCTTCGTGTTCCAGTTCTATCACCTGTTGCCAGAGCTGAACGTGCTCGAGAACGCGCTGCTGCCCTGCAAGGTGGCCGCGGGCATCACGGGCTGGCCCGCCGCACGCGCCGAGGCGCGCGAACGCGTGACCGCGCTGCTGCAGGGCTTCGGCCTGTCGAACCGCATGCAGCACCGACCGCGTGAACTCAGCGGCGGCGAGCGTCAGCGCGTGGCGATCGCGCGCGCGCTGGCCAACCAGCCGCGCGTGCTGCTGGCCGATGAACCCACCGGCAACCTGGATGCGCGCACGGGCGGCGAGATCCTGGACATGATCGCGCAGCTGCACCGCAAGGGGCTGTCGATCGCGATGGTGACGCACGACCCCGCGGTGGCGGCGCGCGCCGATCGCATCGTGCATCTGGTGGATGGCAAGGTGGCGGGCTGAACGCCGGCGCCGCGCGCCGCGTTTCGTCGATCAGGGTGCGGCTTCGGTGCCCGCTGCGCGATTGGCGTAGTACCGCTCCACGGCCTCGGACATCTGCTGCGGCGTCATGTGGAAGTGCTTCAGCAGCGCCTGCTCCCACGGCATGCCGGTCTTGATGTCCTTCACCCATTCGCCGAAGGTGCTGCCCTTCTGGTCGATCATCAGGCTCACGGTGAGATAGCCGATGGCGTAGCCCACGGCGTTGTCGCCGGGCCAGTTGCCATCGCGACCATCGCTCTGGAACAGCGGCAGCGTGGCATTGCCGCTGCGGATGAACTGCTCGCCCTGCGGGCGTCGCCCGGCATCCACCGGTGAGCTGTCGAAACTGCGCGCGGCCACGAACTCGGCGTAGCCCTCCTCGGCCCACAGCGGCAACTGCGCGGCGGTGCCGTAGCGATGCATGAATCCGTGGGTGGCCTCATGCACCAGCGTGGCCATGAAGCGGTCGTCATCGGGATCGCGGTAGGCGTCCACCATGACCTTGGGGCCCATCATGTGGCAGATGCCGATGCAGCCCGGCGGCGGCGTACTGCCGAACAGCGACTGCTCGATCGCGCGGAACATGCGCTCGTCGCCCGACACGATGCACACGCCCTTGCCGTGGAAGATGTTCACGTCCTTGGGCAGCGCCATCATCTCGGCCACCTTGCGGTACATGTTGTCCATGCGCCGGCCCAGCTCGCGCACCTCGCGGTTGTTCAGGTCGGCGTACACCACCCAGAAGTCGGTCTCCACCCAGGTCCAGCGCATGCGCACGCCGGTCAACGCCTGCTCGGCGTCGTGCTTCATGTCGATCAGCGCCTTGGTGCGCTCCTCGGCGGTGGCGATGGGCCACGACTCGAAGGTGCTGCCATCGCGCCCCTGCGGCAGTGCATCGCGCACGCGACGCTCGGCGGCCTTGCGACCGGCCTCCAGCCCCTCGGCGCGCGCGGCGTCCAGCGCCTCCTTCTGCTGGCCATCCAGGCGTGCCGCCTCGCGCAGCGCCGTCTCGCCAAGCTTCTGGCCATCCTCGGTGCTGAGCAGTGCGCGACCCAGCAGCAGCATCTGCGCGGCGTCCTTCTCGTTCACCAGCTTGCGCAGGATGCGGTTGGCGTCGGTGCCCTTGAGGTTGGCCCACTCCACGCGACCGAAGTCACCCGAGCAGCCGGTGGCATCCCACGTGGAAATCGTGCCGTTGACCGACTTTCCATCGACCTGCTTCACCCGGATGGGCACGGGGGCCTGCTGCAGGCCCTGCGCCCACGCCAGACCCGAAACGCCCCAGAAGGCAAGCAGGACGGCGAGGCAAAAAGTGGATGCGCGGCTCACGAAATCATCCTATCCGGCTACCATCGCTCAAGGAAGGTCAGGATCGCGTCGATCCCCCGTTCCTCAGGAGGTCTCTTTCGATGTTTGAACGTCTCACGGATCGTGCCCGCAAGGTGATGGCCCTGGCCAACCAGGAAGCCCAGCGCTTCAACCACGAGTACATCGGCACCGAGCACATCCTGCTCGGCCTGGTGAAGGAAGGCAGCGGCGTGGGCGCCAACGTGCTGAAGAACCTCGGCATCGACCTGCGCAAGGTGCGCCTCGAGGTGGAGAAGCTCGTGAAGAGCGGCCCCGAGATGGTGACCATGGGCAAGCTGCCCCAGACCCCCCGCGCCAAGAAGGTGATCGAGTACGCCATCGAGGAAGCGCGCAACCTGAACCACAACTACGTGGGCACCGAGCACCTGCTGCTGGGCCTTCTGCGCGAGCAGGACGGCGTGGCCGCGCAGGTGCTGCTGAACCTGGGCCTGAAGCTGGAGGAAGTCCGCGAGGAGGTGCTGAACCTGCTCGGCGCGGGCGGCGACAGCGAACAGGAGAACCCGCAGGCTGCCGCCGAGGGCGCCAGCCCCGAGGCCGCCGAGCCCGCCCCCGGCGCGGCCCGTCGCGGCAAGAGCAAGACCCCCGCGCTGGACAGCTTCGGCCGTGACCTGACCGAACTGGCCCGCAACGGCGAACTGGACCCCGTGATCGGTCGCGCGCAGGAAATCGAGCGACTGGTGCAGGTGCTGTGCCGCCGCACCAAGAACAACCCGGTGCTGCTGGGCGAGGCCGGCGTGGGCAAGACCGCGATCGTGGAAGGCCTGGCGCAGCAGATCGTGAGCCAGACCGTGCCCGACCTGCTGCACGACAAGCGCCTGGTGGTGCTGGACCTGGCCATGATGGTGGCCGGCACCAAGTACCGCGGCCAGTTCGAGGAGCGCATCAAGGCCGTGATGAACGAGGTGCGTCGCGCGAAGAACATCATCCTGTTCATCGACGAGCTGCACACCCTGGTGGGTGCCGGCGGCGCCGAGGGCGCCATCGACGCCAGCAACGTGCTGAAGCCCGCGATGGCGCGCGGCGAGATCCAGTGCGTGGGCGCCACCACCTTCGACGAGTACCGCAAGTACATCGAGAAGGACGCGGCGCTCGAGCGTCGCTTCCAGTCGATCGCCGTGGAGCCCCCGGGCCCCGCCGAGACCATCGAGATCCTGAAGGGCCTGCGCGAGAAGTACGCCACGCACCACCGCGTGATCTACACCGACGAGGCGCTGAAGGCCGCGGTGGACCTGTCGGGCCGCTACATCCCGGGCCGCGTGCAGCCGGACAAGAGCATCGACGTGCTGGACGAGGCGGGTGCCCGCCTGCGCCTGCGCACCATGGCCAAGCCGCCCGATCTGGCCGACCTCGAGACCCGCATCGAGAAGCTGTCCGTCGAGAAGGACGAGGCGGTGAAGGGCGCGGACTACGAGAAGGCCGCCGAACTGCGCGACCAGGCCGAGAAGCTGCGCAAGGAGAAGGAGAAGCTGCAGCAGGACTGGCGCGATCGCATGAACGAGACCACCGGCACGGTGGACGAGGAAGTGATCGCCGAGGTCGTGAGCAAGATGACCGGCGTGCCGCTGACCCGCCTGGAGAAGGAGGAGAGCGCACGCCTCCTGCAGCTCGAGGCGGAACTGCACAAGACCGTCGTGGGTCAGGACGAGGCCGTGAAGGCCGTCAGCCGCGCGATCCGCAAGGCCCGCTCGGGCCTGAAGGATCCGAAGCGTCCGATGGGCTGCTTCCTGTTCCTGGGCCCCACCGGCGTGGGCAAGACGCTGCTCGCCAAGGCGATCGCCGAGTTCATGTTCGGTGACTCCGAGGCCATGATCACGCTCGACATGAGCGAGTACATGGAGAAGCACAACGTGTCGCGCCTGATCGGCGCGCCTCCGGGATACGTGGGCTACGAGGAGGGCGGCCAGCTCACCGAGCGCATCCGCCGTCGTCCGTACGCCGTGGTGCTGCTCGACGAAGTCGAGAAGGGTCACCCCGACATCTTCAACATGCTGCTGCAGATCATGGAAGAAGGCCGCCTGACCGACTCGTTCGGCCGGCACATCGACTTCCGCAACTGCATCGTGATCATGACCAGCAACCTGGGTGCCGACGTGATCAAGGGCGGCAGCAGCTTCGGCTTCACCAAGCGCGCCGAGGTGCAGGACTACGAGAAGATGAAGAAGGCGCTGACGAGCGAGGTGGAGAAGTTCTTCCGCCCCGAGTTCATCAACCGTCTCGACGACCTGATCGTGTTCCGCCCGCTGGTGAAGGACGACCTGAACCACATCATCGACTTCGAGCTGGCCAAGGTGCGCAAGCGCCTGGTGGAGAAGGGCATGGCCCTGGAGATCGATCAGGCGGCGAAGGACTTCCTGATCGACAAGGGCTACAACCCCGACTTCGGCGCGCGTCCGCTGCGTCGCGCGCTGAGCCAGTTCGTCGAGGATCCGCTCGCGGAGAACCTGCTCACCGGCGAGGCCGGCAGCGGCGACACCGTGCACGTGACCCGCGACGAGGGCAAGGATCACCTGACCTTCAAGTCGGTGAAGACCGCTCCGGCGGCCGAACCTGCCAAGGCCTGAGTTCTTCACGCACCCTGAACACAGGCGCCCGTCGCCCCGCGCGACGGGCGCTTTCGTTTTGCGAAGTGCGCCACCGACGCGCGCATGCACCCCTGCGCGCGCCACTACGATCCCGGCGTCCCGTCACATCGCACATCAACGGAGGAACGCTCGATGAAACTCGCAGGCAAGGTTGCACTCGTCACCGGAAGCGGACAAGGCATCGGTCAGGCCGTGGCCATTCGTCTCGCGAAGGAAGGCGCCGACGTGATCGTGGACGATCGCGTGATCGGCGAAAGCGCGCAGCAGACCGTGGACGCGATCAAGGCGCTTGGACGCCGCGTGCACGCCATCGCCGGCGACCTGGCCAATCCTGCCGACGACCGCCGCGTGATCGCCGATGGCGTGGCGGCCATGGGCAAGATCGACATCCTGGTGAACAACGCGGGCGTGGAGAAGCGCAACGACTTCTGGAACGTGACCGAGGCGGAGTACGACTTCGTGATGCAGATCAACCTGCGCGGCACGTTCTTCATCACGCAGGACTTCGTGAACCACCTGCGCCAGACCAACCGCCCGGGACGCATCATCAACATGAGCTCGGTGCACGAGGAGATGGCCTTCCCCCACTTCTCCACCTACTGCGCCAGCAAGGGCGGCCTGAAGATGCTGTGCCGCGACCTGGCCGTGGAACTTGGGCCGCTGGGCATCACCGTGAACAACATCGCGCCGGGCGCCATCGCCACGCCGATCAACAAGGCGCTGCTGAACAACCCGCAGTTGATGAAGCTGCTCGAGTCCAAGATTCCGCTGGGTCGACTGGGCACGCCCGACGACGTGGCGGGCCTGGCCGCGTTCCTGTCATCGGACGATGCCGCCTACATGACCGGCGCCACGTTCTTCGTGGACGGCGGCCTGATCCGCGACTACCACGAGCAATGAGCCACGCATGAACACCACCCACTACGACTTCATCATCATCGGAACCGGCGCGGGTGGCGGCACCATCGCGCATCGCCTGGCCAGGGCGGGCAAGCGCATCCTGATCCTGGAGCGCGGCGGATTCCTGCCGCGCGAGAAGGAGAACTGGAGCACCACGCAGGTGTTCCTGAAGAACCGCTACCACACCACCGAGGTGTGGCAGGACAAGGACGGCAAGCCCCTGCATCCGGGCACGGGGTACTGGGTGGGCGGCAACACCAAGGTGTACGGCGCCGCGCTGTTCCGCCTGCGTGAGCGCGACTTCGAGGTGCTGCAGCACAAGGGTGGCGTGTCGCCGGCGTGGCCGCTTCGCTACGCGGACTTCGAGCCCTACTACACCCAGGCCGAGACGCTGTTCGACGTGCACGGCACGCGTGGCACCGATCCCACCGAGCCGCCGAGTGCGAGCCCGTACCCGCACCCCGCGGTCAGCAACGAGCCGCGCATCCAGGAACTGTTCGACGGCGTGCGCAAGCTGGGCCACCATCCGTTTCCGGTGCCCATCGGCCTGAAGCTGGACGAGAAGAACATGGTCGACAGCCCGTGCATCCGCTGCGACACCTGCGACGGCTATCCGTGCATGGTGGATGCCAAGGCCGATGCCGACGTGAACTGCGTGCGACCGATCCATCGCGAGTCGAACGTGACGCTGGTCACGCAGGCGCACGTGCTGCGGCTGATCCCAAGCGCGGATGGGCGGCAGATCAAGCAGGTGGAGGCGCAGATCGCCGGCGGCGAAACGCAGCTGTTCAGCGGCGATGTGGTGATCGTGTCATGCGGCGCCATCAACTCGGCGGCCTTGCTGCTGCGAAGCGCCTGTGCCACGCACCCGAAGGGCGTGGCCAACAGTTCCGACCAGGTGGGACGCAACTTCATGTTCCATCAGGCGGGCGCCATCCTGTCGATCCACGCCACCAAGCACAACCCCAGCCGCTACCAGAAGACCTTCGCGGTGAACGACTTCTACTTCGGCGAGCCGGGATTCGACTTCCCCATGGGCGGCATCCAGCTGATCGGCTCCTTCCACCACGAGATGATGCGCGGCGATGCGCCGTGGTTCACGCCAGGCATGGTGCTCGAGGAGATGGCGGCCCGCGCGGTGCCGTGGTGGCTGACCGCCGAGGATCTGCCCGACGCGAACAACCGCGTGGAGTGGATTCCCGGGCAGGGCATCAAGCTCAGCTACACGCCCAACAACACCGAGGCCTTCACGCGGCTGATGGATCGATGGACCGATGTGCTGAAGCGCGTCGAGGGCGCGCATGTGGTGCCGCACGAGCTGTACCTGAAGAAGCGCATTCCGCTGGAGGGCGTGGGGCATCAGAACGGCACCTGCCGGTTCGGCACCGATCCGCGCAGTTCCGTGCTGGACACCAACTGCCGCGCCCACGACGTGGACAACCTCTACGTGGTGGACGGCTCGTTCTTCTGCTCCAGCGGTGCCGTGAACCCGTCGCTCACCATCATCGCCAACGCGCTGCGCGTGGGCGATCACCTGCTCGAGCGCACGCGGTGAACGCGCCGGCGGCGCAGCACGGCCTGGGCAAGGGCATCGCGCTGATCGTGCTGGCCTTCCTGTGCGTGGCGGTGATGAGCGCCTTCGGCAAGGCGGCGGGCGGCGTTCCCATCGGACAGATGGTGTTCTTCCAGAGCGGCATCAGCCTGGTGCTGCTGGCACCGCTGCTGCTGCGTGGAGGGCTGGCGCCGCTGCGAACCCACCGGCTTCCGATGCACCTGCTGCGCGCCTTCACCGGACTCGCGTCGCAGGCGCTGTTCTTCATCGCCGTGCAGCGCATGTCGCTGGTGGACGACGTGCTGCTCACCAACACGGCGCCGCTGTTCATTCCGCTGGTGGCGCTGCCCTGGGTGCGCACGCCCGTCGGTCCGGCGATGATCGCGAGCCTGCTGGTGGGATTCGCCGGCGTGGTGCTGATCCTCCGACCGAGCGCCGAACTGATGCACAACCCCGCGGCGCTGCTGGCGCTGGGTGCAGGCGCGTGCTCGGCCATGGCGCTGGTGAGCGTGAATCAGCTCGCTCCCACCGATTCATCGCAGGCCATCCTGTTCTACTACTTCCTCATCTCCACGATCGCGGCGGCGCCGTTCGCGGCCATGCAGTGGTGCGTGCCCACGCGGACCGAGTGGTGGCTGCTGGGCGGCGTTGGCATGGGCATGGCACTGGCGCAGCTGTTCATCATCATGGCGTATCGCCATGCAAGCGCAGCCCAACTGGCACCATTCAACTATTCGGTGGTCGTGTTCTCCGGCGTCATCGGCTGGATCGTGTGGCACGAGGCGCTGGACATGACCGCGCTGCTCGGCATCCTGCTCGTGTGCGCGGGTGGCATCGCCAGCATCCGCGCCGCGCCCCACATCCACGGCCCATCCGCCCTGCGTTCCACCACAGCCCTTTCGCGAAGAGACCACGCGTCATGAACACCATCACCGCAGAATGCATCTGGAAGGACGATTCGATCGTCGGCGAGTCGCCGATCTGGTGCCCCACCATGGGCATGCTGCACTGGGTCGACATCCGCCGCAATCGCGTGCAGCGATTCGACCCGCGCACCGGTCACAACACCTTCATCGCCATCGACGACATCGTGACCAGCGTGAATCTGCGTCGTGGAGGTGGACTGGTGTTGACGCTGCGCAAGGCGTTCGCCTTCATGGACTGGAGCAGCGGCACGGTGACGCGCGCCGACAATCCGGAGGCGGACAAGCCGGACAACCGCTTCAATGACGCCAAGTGCGATCGCGCCGGCCGCCTGTGGGCCGGCACCATGGGTGACCAGGAGTGGATGGCGCCCAGCGGCAGCCTGTATCGCTTCGAGGGTGCGGGCCAGGTGGCGCGCAAGCGCGAGCAGGTGATCTGCTCCAACGGCACGGGCTGGAGTCCGGACAACCGCACCATGTATCACACCGAAAGCTTTCGCTACGGCGTGTTCGCATACGACTTCGATCTGGCGAGCGGCGAGATCGCGAATCGTCGCCCGTTCGTGATGCTGGATCCCAAGGGCGGAGAATTTCCGGATGGCCTCACCGTTGACGCGCAAGGCTTCGTGTGGAGCGCGCATGTGGGCGGCGGTCGCATCGTGCGATACGACCCAAGCGGCAAGCCCGAGCGCGAAGTGCGATTTGCCGCGAGCCGCGGCACCAGCTGCGCCTTCGGTGGCCCGAACCTGTCCACGCTGTACATCAGCAGCGCCCGCGAGACGCTGAAGCCCGACGACCTGCTGCGTGAACCACTGGCCGGAAGCCTGTTCGCGTGCGAGCCCGGCGTGACAGGCCTGCCAGAGACCCCGTTCGCGCGCTGAGTCGCGTTACCGCATGCCCGCCAGGCGCAGCCCCTCGGGCGTCCGCTCCACCTCCACCGTCATGAAGCCGAACGCGCCGCGATCGGTGTCGGGCAGGCGATAGCGCGTCATGTCGGCGCTCACCTGCATGGGCGGCGACTGCCCGGCTCGGATGCTCGAACACAGGCGCAGCGCCGAGGCCATCAGCTCGCGGCGGTTCGTCTCGCAGAACTTCACGAACTCCGCGCGCCCGTTGCGGTCGCCCATGCGCTGCTTCTGCTGCGGCGACACCAGGCGCTCGTACAGGTCGTCGTAGTTCTCGCTGCGAAGGCCCACCATGAACGCCTCCAGCACCATGTCGGGCGTGTGCACGTTGAGCGGCGGCGGCTTGTCGCCGGGCTTGGGCGGCTCGGCGGGCACGGCGGCTTCGGTCGCCGGCGATGGCTCGGCCGTGCCGGACTCCACCGATCCCGGAATGTGCGAGGTGATCACCACGCGCGTGCCGTCGGGCTTGTAGTACTCCTCTTCCAGCGGCCTGCCCTGATTGATGCTGACATAGTCCGGGCGATAGCGGTACTCGGTGCGCTCCAGGGTGCAACCCGCGGCCGCAACACACGCCAGCGCTGCCCACCACGCGCACCTCATGTCGAGCCCACGCGCGTGCATGCCAGTTGCCCCACCGGACTCCACGCGGGCTTCGCCGCATCGGAACGCCACAGGAAGTGCCCCGCCATCGCCTCGCTGGTGTCCGGGAAATCGCTGCGCGCGTGCGTGCCGCGACTCTCCGTGCGCGCCAGGGCCGCCTGGGTGGCAAGCCGGCCGACGGTGAGCAGGTTCTGCACCTCCCAGCCATCCGGCGCGTCGAACACGCGCTCCATGGCGTAGCGATTCCAGAAGTCGAACATGCCCAGCACATCCTGCATGCGCGCGCCGCTGCGCTCCACGCCCACGTTGCGCCACATGGCGCTGCGCAGACTGCTGCGGATGTCGGACAGATCCAGCTCGCCGCGCTCGGTGGCTTCCACCTCGTGCACGATGGTGAATGGCCCGGCTTGCGGCGAGTCGTCGGCCAGGATCGCCTCGGCCGCGCGCGCACCGAACACCAGACCCTCGAGCAGGCTGTTGCTGGCCAGGCGATTGGCGCCGTGCACGCCGGTGGCTGCGGCCTCGCCGCAGGCGTACAGGCCGGGCAGGTCGGTGCGGCCATCCATGTCGGTGCGCACGCCGCCCACGAAGTAGTGCGCGGCCGGATGCACAGGAATCAGGTCACGGCCGGCGTCGAGTCCGTAGCCGCCCAGCATGCGGGCAAGGCCGGGGAAGCGCGTGCGGAAGCCATCACTGCCCATCGCGCGCGCATCCAGCAGCACATGGCTTTCGCCGGTGCTGGCAAGGTGGCGGATGATGGTGCGACTCACGATGTCGCGCGTGGCGAGTGATCCCAGCGCATGCACGCCGTCCATGATCGAGCGACCCTGCCGATCCACCAGCGTGGCGCCCTCGCCGCGCACCGCCTCGCTGATCAGGTGCCGCGGCGCACCGGCCACGTACAGCGTGGTGGGATGGAACTGCATGAATTCCAGATCCGCCAGCGTGGCGCCCGCGCGCCAGGCCATGGCCACGCCGTCGCCGGTGGCCACGCGCGGATTGCTTGTTTCGCGCCACAACTGACCGCAGCCGCCGGTGGCCAGCACCACGGCCTTCGCCCAGATGATCTGCAGGCCGTGACGCGGGTGCCAGCTCAGCACGCCCGCCGCGCGTCGCTGGCCGCGCCGCCGATCCACCAGCACATCCAGCGCGAAGCAGCGATCGAAGATGCGCAATCGCTGCAGCGCACGCGCGCGTTCGATCAGGCAACGCGCCAGTTCGGTGCCCGTGGCATCGCCATCCGTGTGCAGGATGCGATGGTGATGGTGGCCGCCCTCCAGGCCAAGCGCCGGGGCGCCCGCGTTGTCGCGATCCACGCGCATGCCCCAGCCGAGCAGGCGCCGCACTTCATCTGCCCCCTGCTGCACCAGCAACCGCACCGGGTCGGGTTCGCACAGGCCCGCGCCGGCTTCAAGCGTGTCGTTCACATGGCCATCGATGGTGTCATCGGGTGACAGCGCCGCGGCGATGCCGCCCTGCGCCCAACTGGTGTTCGACAGATCCAGCGCCTCCTTGGCCAGCAGGATCACGTCGCTGCGATCACCCAGACCGATCGCCGTGCGCAGACCCGCGACGCCCGAACCAACCACCACCGTGTCGCAGAAGATCTGCGGCAGCAGGTTGCTCCGAAAGGGAATCAGCAGCTGGCGGTCGCTCATGGCTTGGCGGCGGAAGCGGTTCGAATGGCGGAATCGGGCGCGATGCGCGCGATCC
>CAIPQY010000235.1 GCA_903867275.1 uncultured bacterium
CATCGAGCAGATCAGCTACTTCCAGGTGGACAACCCGCTGGTGCGCTGCATCGATCCGGTGTTCCTTGGCGCGCACGCCAGCGCCTCACACTCGAGCGGCGAGATGAGCAGCAAGTGCGTGAGCAAGCGCAACGCCGCCGAGAAGGTGGGCGTGCTGTGCCGCGGCCCGGGCACGGGCGGTCTGCGCACCATGGTGATCGAGTACAGCGATCTGCCGAAGAAGGCCGCCGAGCAGCGCGATGCCGCGGGTGAACTCACCTTCGGTGCCGCCAACATCGCGGTGCACGCGCTCAGCGTGGCCTTCGCGCAGCGCCTGGCCCGCGGCGAGGGCGTACGCCTGCCGTGGCATCGCGCGCACAAGAAGGTGCCGTGCATCGACATCGGCACCGGCAAGCTGATCGAGCCAAGCGCGCCCAACGCGTACAAGTTCGAGTGCTTCATCTTCGACGCGCTGGAACTGGCCGAACGCAGCCTGACCATGCAGGTGAACCGCGTGGAGGAGTTCGCGCCCATCAAGAACGCCGAAGGCGAGGACAGCCCGGCGAGCAGTCACCGCATCCAGAGCGACCGACATGGCGCGTGGCTTGCATCGGCGGGCGCGCAGGTGCCACGCCGCGGCGACGGCAGCGTGGACGCCAAGATCGAGATCGGTCCCCTGGCCGCCATGGAAGCCGCCGACCTGCGCAACAAGCCGTTCCCAAGGCAGGTGCATCGCGGCCAGGAACTGGTGATCTGACGCGCCGCGGCGGTCAGTCCACGAACAGGAAGTCCTTCACCTCGAAGCTCGGATCCCATCGCGGATTCGTGCTGGGCTTCGGCGAGCCGACCACCTCCAGCATGCGGCTCCGGCGGAAATCGCCGATGCGATCGGCCTGACGCCACAGCAGCAGTTCGGTGTTGCGCAGCGAGCCCTGCGACTGCACGCGCACCTTCAGGTGCGTTCGATCGGCGCCCAGCACGCTTGCGTCGTGCACGCGCAGTCCGGGGCAGTGGATGAGCGGTTCCGGAAAGTCCTTGCCGAAGGGCTGCAGCGTGCGCAGCTCGTCGATGGCCGCCATCGCCTGCTCGATGGGCATCGAGGCGTCCACCTGCAGCGTGCGCAGGCGCGGCTCCTGCCCCATCTGCGCGCGCACGGCCTGCTCGAACGCCTCGATGAACGCGGGCATGTTCGCCGGCTCGATCGAGCCACCCGCCGCCGCTGCGTGGCCGCCGTACTTCACCAGCAGCGCGGCGCACGCATCAAGGCATGCATGCAGGTCGATGCCCGCCGGCGCACGACCCGAGGCCTTCAGCCACTGATCTTCGCCGCCGAACAGCATCACCGGCTTGTTGAACTTCTCCACCAGACGCGCGGCGGCCAGGCCCAGCAGGCCCGGATGCCACGATGGATCCGCCATCACGATGGACGCCCTGCCCGCGTCATCAAGACCGCGCTGCACCACCAGCGCCTCGGTGGCGCGAACCAGCTCGTCCTGGCGCAGCTTGCGCTCGTTGTTGGCAGCTTCCAGCTTGCGCGCCGCGGATCGCGCCTCGGCCGCATCGTCGGTGTCCAGCACGCGCAACGCGTCGGTGGCCTCGTCGAGCCGACCCGAAGCGTTCAGCCGCGGCCCGATGTGAAAGCCGAGCGTGCGCGCATCCACCTCACCCGCACCCACGCGCGCCTCGCGAAGAATGGCCTGTACGCCTGGAATGCCGCAGGTTGGCAGACGCTTCACCGCTTGGGCCACCAGCACGCGGTTCTCGTCGAGCAGCGGCATCACGTCGGGCACCAGGCCCATCGCGGCCAGCGGCAGCGCGATGTCCACCACCCAGTTGCGCAGTCGCTCGGGCGGTCGCTCGCCGCCGCGCAGCCGGATCAATCGCTTGGCCACCTTGAAGGCCACCACGCTGCCCGAGATGTGCTCGAACGGACACCCACCAAGCGACGGATGCGCCACCGCCTCGGCCTGCGGCACCACCAGCGCGCCATCCGCGCCGCGCTCCACGCGGTGATGGTCGGTGATCACCATGCGAAGCCCAAGTTCCTTCGCCAGCGCCGCCTCCTTGAAACTGCGGATGCCGCAGTCGACCGTGATCACCGCCTGCACCCCCTCGGCCTGCAATTGCCGCAGCGCGTCGGCGTGCACACCGTAGCCCTCATCCACGCGGTGCGGAATGAACACGCGCGGCGTGGCATCGAACAGCCGCAGCAGACGCGACATGATCGCGGCCGCGCACAACCCATCGGCGTCGTAGTCCCCGTAGATGGCGATGCGCAGCCCCTGCTTCAGCCAGTCATCCAGCGCCGCGGCCGCTGCATCGGCGCCGGGCAGCGACGCGGGCTCGCGCAGCAGTGACAGCGAAGGAAGCGAAGATGCAAACAGTGACTGGTCCCGCTCGCCCGTGAGGCCGCGCCGCTGCAGGATGCACTCGCGCAGCGAGGCCGCCTGCACCCCTTCCGGCATGATCCATTGGTACTGGGAACCCATGTCGTGGTCAGCCTATCCACCCTTTCCGCGGGCGTGCCTCCATGGCATACTCCGGGGAAGGAGCCCCGCATCATGTCCGACCGCTACAAGTGCATTCTTCTCGTTGGCGCGCCCGGTGCGGGCAAGGGAACCCAGGGCAAGATCGTGGGCAGCATTCCCGGCTTCTATCACCTGGCCTGCGGCGACGTGTTCCGCTCGCTCGATCTCACCAGTCCGCTTGGCAAGAAGTTCATGGAGTACTCGAGCCGCGGCGAGCTGGTGCCGGATGAACTCACCGTGGAGATGTGGCAGCAGAACATGCACGCGCAGACCGTGCTGAGCCTGTACAAGCCGGCGCAGGATCTGCTGCTGCTCGACGGCATTCCGCGCACCGTGGCGCAGGCCAAGGCGCTGGAGAAGTACCTGGATGTGCTGCTGGTGCTGCACCTGATCTGCCCCAACGAGGACGAGATGGTTCGCCGCATGCGCCGTCGCGCGCTGAAGGAGAACCGCATCGACGACGCCGACGAGAAGGTGATCCGCCGTCGCTTCGAGGTGTATCGCCGCGAGACGGCGCCCATCCTGAACTACTACCCCGCCAACATCATCAAGGAAGTGCCGGCCACCGGCAGTCCGGCGATGGTGCTGATGTCGGTGCTGGACGTGGTGGCACCGCTGCAGGATCACCACTTCCGCAATCCGCTCAACCCCTGATCGCGCCCACGCGGGGCGCCTGATTCACGGCGTTCGATCGGCCGGCGGGTCGGTCGGCGGCCTCGACGCGGCTTCGCCCGGCACCACTTCCGGAACCACCGCCGGGCTCGGCTTCACCGCAAACCGCTGCGCGATCGATGCGGCCTGCCACGCGCGCTGCTGCAGCGGCAGGTTGGCGCGGTTCATCGCCACGTTGTTCGGCACACCCATGGCGCGCGCTTCCATCGCGTCGAAGCGATCCAGGTTGCTTGCATCGCCCAGCGCCACATTGAACTCCAGACGGCGCTCCACCTGCTTGCCATCGGCGCCCACCAGCGGTCGACCCTGCGCATCGCGCTCGGTGCGCAGCACCACCAGCTTCACCTCGTGACCGGGCGGCCGCGTCTGCAGCGCTTCCGCAAGATCATTGCTGCTGGTCAACTGCGCGCCATCGACCTGCTCGATCACGTCGCCAATCTTCAGGATCTTCTCCGCGGGCATGTCGGGCAGCGTGCCCTGCACCAGCACGCCGGGGCGGGCCAGCGGCGCGTTGCCCATGCGCACACCCAGCGCACCACGCGGCTTCTCAACCGCGCGCCGCTTGGCGATGCCCAGCAACCGCTCGTGCACCTCGGGCGAAAGGCCGGCGCGATCCAGCATGGCCCAGATCTCCGCATCCTCGATGCGCTGCGAACGCAACGCCTCGCTGGCGCCTTCACGCACCTCGAACGACGGGTCATCCAGACGCACCACCAGCTCCTGCACCGCACCGCTCACGCGGACGCGCGCCAGTCGCTCGGGAGAAAGCGTGTCCATGATCGCCAGCTGGGCCTGCTGACGCCGCTTGGCGAAATCCGGCATCTCGATCGCGGGGTTGGCGCGATTGTTCGGCTTCATCACCGGCACGCGGATACCCGCCGGGGCATCGGGCCGGGCAGGTTGCGGTCGCTCGATGGGCGGTTCCAGCTGCGGCTCGAGCTGCGCCGGATCATCCTGCCGCGCGAACGCGAGCAGCGTCAGGCAAGCACTGAACGCAAGCGCCGCTGCAAGGTGCCGGCGCGATCGCGCATCCACTGCACCTTGCGAACCACCAACGCCAGCATGTCGCTGGCGCGGACGGACCCGAAGGTTCCGTGTCGGGCGATCGGCAGTGCGCACTCCGTGATGCACGCCTCCATCATAAGCGGCGCCACCATCTCCACCATCATGGCGATGGAGGGATCGCCATGCGCGCGGAAACCCTCGGCAAACGCCGCCATGCGGTCTTCGCTCAGTTCCGCGGGCCAGGTGGCCACGCTCGCGGCACCGCCGGCGCGCGAACTGAACTGCAGCAGCGCATTGGCGAAATCCACGATGGCCGGCTCCACTCGCGCGGCGTCGAAGTCGATCACGCCGGAAACGCGCTCGCCCTCGAACAGCACATTGCCCGGGTGAAAGTCGCCGTGCACCACCTGACTGTCCAGCGCGCCGTAGCCGAGGCCCTCCACCTGATCCGCCGCCTCGCGGTAGGCGGTGGACAGCGTTTCGCAGGCGGCAAGCATGGCTTCGGCGTCCACGGTTGGATCGACGGCCCGCACGGCCTTGGGCACGCGACGCAGCGCCTCGAACACATTCAGGCTGCCGTGAAAGCTGGCCGCACGCACATGTCCGTGCCACTGCAGGCGAAGACCCGCGGCGTGCAGACGACCCAGCGCATCGCCCGCCGCGCGCGCCTGCGCCGGCGCGCGAAGCCAGCGTGCACCGGCGATCAATGGGAAGAGTTCGTACGTGCCGCCGCCCCACTCCTGCCAGGTGGTGCCATCGCGAGCGGGCACCGGCACCGCCACCGCCGCGCCGGCCTTGGCGGCCGCTGCGATGAAGGCATGGGAAAATGCCACGCGCTCCGATTCATCGCGTCCGCGCGCACGTCGCTTCAGCACATAGCGGCCCCGCTGCGCATGCACGACCAACTTTGGACTTGAGCGACTTCCGCCGGCCAGCGGCTCGGTCCACTCCACGGTGCCCAGATCCCACTTCGCCAGCGCCTCGGCCATGCCTTCGGCGGTGTCGCGAAGCGGCGATCCGTCACTCGGCATTCGCAGCCTGTTCCTTGATGCGGTCGATGGCGGTCTTCATGTCCACCACGCGCGTGGCGATCTCGAAGTCGCTGGCCTTGCTCGCGATGGTGTTCGCCTCGCGCAGCATCTCCTGCGCCAGGAAGTCGAGCGTGCGGCCGATGGGCTCGGGATTGGCTGGATCGAGCAGCTTGCGGAAGGCCTGCAGATGGCCGCCCAGACGCTGGATCTCTTCGGCGATGTCCGCGCGCTCGGCGAAGGTGGCCACCTCGCGCAGCACATCTTCCTGTCGCGCGGCGATGCCGGCCTCGGCCAGCATGGTGGCCATGCGCGTCTTCAGACGCTCGCCGTACAGGCGACTCACTTCGGGCGCGCGCTCGCGCACCTCGTCGAGCCGCGTCTGGATGGTCTGACCCAGCGACAGCAGCAGCGTGCGAAGCGCGGCGCCCTCGTTCTCGCGCATGGCGAAGAGCTGCTTGCACGCGTCTTCCAGCAGTCGCTCGATGACGGGCTTGGCGGCCTCGCACAGCGACAGGCCGCCGTCGTCCACGATCACGCCCGGCAGACCAAGCAGCGCGCCGGCGTCGATGGTGACGTTGCCCGCGCCCTGCACGGCCTTCAGTTGATCGAGATAGCTCTTCAGCGTGGTGGTGTTGATGCGGCCTGCGCTGCGCGCGGTGCCGTCACCCATGCGAACCGTCAGCGACACGCTGCCACGCTGCACGCGTCGCGCCAGCTTCGCCTCCAGCTCGCCCTCCATCGAGGTGAGCGAATCGGGCAGGCGCAGCATGGCCTTGAACGAACGGTTGTTCACCGATCGAACCTCGACGGCGATGTGCATGCCTTCGTGCTCGCACGAGGCCGCACCGTGACCGGTCATGCTTCGGATCATGTGCCGCGCGTCCGTTCAGTTCTTCGGAGCGGCCGGAGTCGCGGCAGGCTCGGTCGCTGCAGGTGCAGCGGCGGGCGCGCTTGCGGGCACTTCGGGCGTCGCGGCGGGCACCGCGGGTGTCGCGGCGGGCACTGCGGGCGTCGCGGCAGGCACCTCGGGTGCGGCGGCAGGCACAGCAGGCGCCTGCATCGGCGTCACTGGAACGCTGGCCGGTGCGGCGGGCGCTTCGGTCTTGGCTTCTTCAGCGGGCTTGTCGGCGGGCACCACGCGGTTGAGCGCGTTCAGACCCACGGCCAGCACCAGATACACCGCGAACACCGCCACGGTGGCCACGGTCAGCGCGTCACCGGTGCGACCACCGAAGGCCGTGTCGGTTCCACCACCGCCACCGAAGGCGCTCGCCAGTCCGCCGCCCTGCGGGCGCTGCACAAGAATGACCAGCACCAAGGCGATGCTGACGGCGATGAAGAGGACGGTGAGGATGGTGAAGAGAATGCCCATGGTTTGCTCCAGCAATCAGCCGCGACGGCCCTTGAACGCGGTCGCTGCGCTTCCAAGGATGGAGGCGAAGTCGGCGCTCTTCAGGCTCGCGCCACCCACCAGCGCCCCCTCGATCTCGAGGTGGGCGAAGAGGCTTGGCGCGTTGGCGGCATTCACGGAACCTCCGTAAAGGATCCGCACCGCCGCGGAGGAGGGACGATCATACAGGTGTTCGAGGTCCGCCCGAATGGCGTCGTGGGCTTCGGCGGCATCCTTGGGGGTGGCGCTCTTGCCGGTGCCGATGGCCCACACGGGCTCGTAGGCCACGGTGATGCTGGCCAACTTGTCGGCCTTCAGCCCGTTCAGGGCCCCCCGCAACTGCCGCTGCACCACCGCGGTGGCCTGGCCGGCGGTGCGTTCCTCGCCGGTTTCACCCACGCACAACATCACCTGAAGGCCGCTTTCCAGGGCCATATGAAGCTTTTCGCAGGTCAGCGCGTCGCTTTCCTTGTGGATGTGACGGCGCTCGGAGTGGCCGATAATCACCTGACTCACGCCCAGGTCCACCAGCATCTCGGCGCTCACATCGCCGGTGAAGGCGCCGTTGGCCTCGCTTGAACAGTCCTGCGCGCCAAGCCGGATGCCCGAGTGGCCAAGCACCCGGCCGATCGCCTGCAGATAGGGAAACGGCGGAAAGAGGACGGCATCGACCGACTCATTCAGCGGGTCGAACGCGGCCACCACGGCTTCGGCCAGCTCCACGCCGCCGGCCAGGTCACCGTTCATCTTCCAGTTGCCACCGATGAGCAGTCGTCGAGGGTGCATGCCCGGCAGGCTACCTGCGAAAACCTAGAATCGTCGGATGCGCTCCGCGGCAGACATCCGACGCACGTTCATCGAGTTCTTCGCAAGCAAGGCCGGCCACACCGAGGTGCCTTCAAGCCCCGTGGTGCCGCTGGACGACCCCACCCTGCTGTTCACCAACGCAGGCATGAACCAGTTCAAGGACGTGTTCCTGGGTCGCGGATCTCGTGCATACACGCGGGCCGTGGACACGCAGAAGTGCATCCGCGCCGGCGGCAAGCACAACGACCTCGAGGATGTGGGTCGCGACGTGTATCACCACACGTTCTTCGAGATGCTGGGCAACTGGAGCTTCGGCGACTACTTCAAGAAGGAGTCGATCGAGTGGGCGTGGGAACTGCTCACCGGCGTGTACGGCCTGCCCAAGGATCGTCTGTACGCCACGTACTTCGGCGGCAACAAGGAAGCGGGACTGGAACCCGACCTCGAGGCGCGCGCGCTGTGGTGCAAGTTCCTGCCGGAAGATCATGTGCTGCCCGGCAACATGAAGGACAACTTCTGGGAGATGGGCGAGACGGGTCCCTGCGGTCCGTGCAGCGAGATCCACTTCGATCGCATCGGTGGGCGCAACGCAGCCAAGCAGGTGAACAGCGGCGACCCCGATGTGCTCGAGATCTGGAACCTGGTGTTCATCCAGTTCAACCGCGAGCAGGGCGGCGCGCTGAAGCCGCTGCCCGCGAAGCATGTGGACACGGGCATGGGCCTTGAGCGCCTGGTGAGCGTGCTGCAGGACAAGCGCAGCAACTACGACACCGATCTGTGGACGCCGCTGTTCGCGGCCATCCAGAAGGCCACCGGCGCGCGCGCCTACGGCGGCAAGCTGGAAGACAACATCGACATCTCCTATCGCGTGGTGGCCGATCACGTGCGCTGCCTCAGCAGCGCCATCGCCGATGGTGCCGCGCCCGGCGCCGACGGCCGCAACTACGTGCTGCGCCGCATCCTGCGCCGCGCCGCGCGCATGGGTCACCAGTACCTGGGCGCCAAGGGCCCGTTCATCCATGCCGTGGTGCCCGCGGTGATCGAGTCGCTGGGCCCGGTGTTTCCCGAACTGAAGGCGAAGGCCGCGCACGTGACGCAGGTGATCCGCGACGAGGAGGCGGCGTTCGGCCGCACGCTCGAGCGTGGCCTGGAACTGTTCGCGCAGGCCGCCGACCGCGCCAAGGGCGGCAGCGGCGTGATCAGCGCCGAGGACGCGTTCCGTCTGCACGACACGATGGGCTTCCCGGTGGATCTCACCAGTGTGATGGCGCAGGAGCGCGGACTGAAGGTGGACGAGGCGGGCTACGAGACGCTGATGGAGAAGGCGCGCGAGACCAGCCGCGCCGCCAGCGGCAGCGAGCATCGCATCACGCTCACGCCCGATGCCATCGAGAAGCTGAAGACGCTCGGCGTGAAGCCCACCGACTTCGCGCCCAAGTTCGCGGCGCGCGCGGTGAGCAGCCGCATCGAGGCGATCTGGGACGGCAAGCATTTCCAGGAGCATGCCGACAGCGGCGCGCAGGTGGCGGTGATCACGCGTCGCACCAGCTTCCATGCCGAAGGCGGCGGTCAGGTTGCGGACACCGGCATGATCGTGGCCGATCACCCCGGCGCCACGCTGAGCTGCGCCATGGATGAAGTGGATCGCATGGTGGGCGGCGTGAACGCGGCCGCCGAGGGCGCGCTTGGCCTGGTGGGCGACATCGGCACCAGCGCCACCACGCACACCTCGCGCGATGCGGCCGAATTCAAGGTGGAAAGCGTGCAGGACGAGGCAGGCTTCGTGCTGCACATCGGCCGCGTGACGCGCGGCCGCTTCAACCGCACCGACACGGTGGTGATGGATCTGGCGCGCGGCTACCGCAGGCATGTTGCGGCGCACCACACCGGCACGCACCTGCTCAACTGGGCGCTGCGCGAGGTGCTGGGCGACGAGGTGCAGCAGCGCGGCAGCATGGTGGCCGACGATCGCCTGCGCTTCGACTTCAGCTTTGGCCGCGCCATGACCGCGCCCGAGATCGCCAAGGTGGAGCAGCTGGTGCAGCAGGCCATCGCGAACAACCTGAAGGTGGATGCCGCCGAGGCACCGCTGGCCGCTGCCAAGAGCGTGGCCGGCGTGCGCGCGGTGTTCGGCGAGAAGTACCCCGACCCCGTGCGCGTGGTCAGCATCGGCGCCACGGTGGCCGAGCTGCTGGCCGATCCAACCAACATCAAGTGGCGTCAGTGCAGCGTGGAGTTCTGCGGCGGCACGCACCTCACCTCAAGCGGCGATGCGAAGAAGTTCGCGATCGTGAGCGAAGGGGCGCTGAGCGCGGGCGTGCGACGCATCATGGCGCTTGCGGGCGTGCCCGCCGAGGCGGCGTTCATGGCTGCGAAGGGACTGCACGATCGTCTGGCTGCGGCGCAGAAGCTGCAGGGCCAGGAACTGGTCGACGAAGCCGCGTCCATCACCACGGCGAGTCAGGAACTCACGCTGCCCGCAAGCGAAAAGCACGCGCTGCAGGCGCCCATCGAGGCGTTGCGCGAGTTGGCCAAGGCCGCGCGCCGTCAGGGCGAGGCCGCGGGTCGCGATGCGGCGGTGGCGGCCATGCACACATTGCTCGACACGCACACGGGCGGCGCGCTGATCGCGCGGATCGACGGCGCCGATGCACCCGCCCTGCTTGCAGCGCTTGATGTGGCCAAATCGAAGTCACCCGAGACGGCCGTGCTGCTTGTGAGCCCCGATGCCGAAGCTGGCAAGGTGAGCATCGCCGCGCGCGTGCCGCAGTCACTGATCGCCAAGGGCCTGAAGGCAGGCGACTGGGTGAAGGCGGCGGCGCAGGCGTGCGGCGGCAGCGGCGGCGGCAAGCCCGACATGGCGCAGGCCGGCGGCAAGGACGCGAGCAAGGTCGCCGAGGCGATCGATGCGGCGAAGGCGTTGGCGGCGAAGGCCTCCGTCTGATCAGCTCCTGCTCACGACGGAACGCGGCAAACGCAGGAACGCCACCAGCGCCACCACCAGTGCCGCCACGAAGAACAGGTTGGCGTACTGCACCTCCACGAATGGCGTGTGGTTCATCAGCTGCGGAACGATGCCGGGCAACACCTGCAGCAGCGCGCCGCACCCCACGCCCGCGAGGTTGATCACGCCCACCGTGGTGCCCGTGAGCCGCGCGGGAAGTCCGCGGCACCCGATCTCGAACGCCAGCACGGTGGCCGCCACGCCGATTCCGATCAGGGCCACATTCACGCAATCGAACCACACCGGTGGCGTGATGATGCGCGGCAGATCCGGTGCGATCAGCAGGCGCGGCTTCAGTCGCACCACAAGCATGATCAACGACAGCCACAGCCCCCATTTCAGCGGTCGCTCAGGCCCCAACTTGCCGCCGAGCCACCCGGTCAGCGGCGCACCCAAGCCCAGACCCACGAAGAAGGCCGTGGAAATGGCGCTGGCATTTGCGGCGGATTCATCCCACGCCATCGCGTAGTGATTGCCCCACAGCGAACCGAAACCGAACATCGTTCCGCACCCGCCTCCATAGATGATCGCCGCCAGTCGCACCTCGCGTGAAGCGAGCACGCTGCGCAAGCCACCACCCGGCTGCGACGAATGACGAATCGAGGGCGCCGGACCGAACCATGTTCGTGGCAACAGCCACCACGCGATGAACGCCAGTGGCACGGCCACGACCGCACACGCCTGCATTGTGCCGCGCCATCCCAGCAGCGGTTCAAGTCTGGCCGCGCCCAGATTGCCGATCACGCCTCCCAACCCAAGCCCCACATCCGCGATGCCCATCATCAGCGGAAACATGCTCGCCGGAAGTGCGCGCCGCGCCGCCATGCCGATGGAGGGAAACGCGAAGGCGGCCGCGATGCCCATGAGCATGCGCGCGACCAGGGCTCCCGTGAGCGACTGCGCGCCGGCGAAGAGCAGCGCACCCCCACCAACCGCCAGACAGCACACCGGCACGATGATGTCGCTGCCGAAGCGATCGATCAGCACACCGGCCGGAATCTGCATGCACGCATACACCACCAGGAACGACGCCGAGATGACGGCCCCCTGCATGTCGTTCACCGACAGATCCGCGCACACCTGCCTGAACAGCGGCAGCAGCGAGGTCTGCGTGGTGAGTTGATACACCATGAATGCGAGCGCCGCGCCACAGCCCGCGTACGCGACGGTGCGGCGGGGCAAGGCCATCGATGCGTCGGTGCCTTCTGGATCGGATGACATGCGCCATGGTGTACCGCGCGCAGACCCGCAACGCGAGTCACCTCATGCGCGCGCCGCAACCTATTCGGATCGCACCACAACAACCTGCCCCGGCCGCCCCATCGGCAGTGCACGCTTGAGCGGCTCGACGAGCGGCTGCAGATCGACCAGGCGATTGGTGCACGCCACCAGCACCACCACAAACACGCTGGTCGATGCAATCGACTGTTGGAACGACAGATTTCGATCCGTGGTCACAAGCGCCTGATGCCCGGAACGCTCGATGCGCCGAAGCAATTCGCCGTTTTTCACACCGGACCAGCCAATGGCTGTCAGGTGGTCGCACGCGAGGGGTGCAAGCAGCGCACCAAACCCCTTTGGCACGCACTCATCAAGCAGCAGACGCACGGCCTTCAACCATCAAACGGACGGCCTCGAGCGCCGCCACCGCCTGCGCGCGCGTGACACCCGGAAAGTCCGACACGAACTCGTCCACCGTCTGGCCGGCCTCGAGATATTCGATGAAGGTTGTGAACGGCACCCGCGTACCCACAAACACGGCCGTTCCGCCAAGCACGCCGGGCTCGGAAGTGACCAGTTGGTCGATGCTGGATGCGGATGTCGGGCGCATGGCGTCAGTTTAGCCCTCGAGCACGCCCTTCCAAGAGAAATGCCCTAATTTCCAGCCATGTCCTCCGGCATCCACAGCGTGCAGCACGAAGACCGCATCTTCCCGCCGCCGGCCGACTTCGCCGCGCGCATGGGCACGCTGCATGTGCCCGACCTGGCCACCTATCAGTCCATGCACGAGCGCTCGATCCGCGACCCCGAGGGTTTCTGGGGCGATGTGGCGAAGGACTTCCACTGGTTCAAGCCCTGGAGCAAGGTGCTGGAGTGGAACCTGCCCGACGCCAAGTGGTTCGTGGGCGGGCAGACCAACGCGTGCTTCAACGCCGTGGATCGTCAGGTGGAGGCCGGTCACGGCGACGAAGTGGCCATCATCTGGGAAGGCGAACCGAACGCTGCAGGCCCGCACGGCCACGAGGTGCGCCACATCACCTACCGGCAGCTGCGCGACGAGGTGGCCCGCTGCGCCGCCGCGCTTGAATCACTTGGCGTGAAGAAGGGCGACGTGGTCACGCTGTACATGGGCATGGTGCCCGAGCTCGCCGTCGCGGTGCTCGCCTGCGCACGCATCGGTGCGCCGCACAGCGTGATCTTCGGCGGCTTCGCGGCGCAGGCCATCGTGGATCGCGTGCAGGATGCGCAGAGCACCGTGATCGTGACCTGCGACGGCGCGCATCGACGCGGCACCGTGGTGCCATTGAAGGCGAACGTGGACGCCGCATGCGAACGCCTGCCCGATGTGCGTCATGTGCTGGTGCTGCGCCGCACCGGCACCGATGTGCCCATGAAGGCCGGTCGCGATGTGTGGTGGCACGATGTGGTGGCGAAGCAGCCCACCACGCGCGCATGCGAACCCGTGGACGCCGAGCACCCGCTGTTCCTGCTGTACACCAGCGGCAGCACCGGCAAGCCCAAGGGCATCCTGCACACCACCGGCGGCTACATGGTGTTCACCGCGGCCACCGCGCGCTGGACCTTCAACCTGGTGCCGAACTCGGGGCAGGTGTACTTCTGCACCGCCGATCTTGGCTGGATCACGGGCCACAGCTACATCGTGTACGGCCTGCTGCCCAATCGCGTGCCCACGCTGATGTACGAAGGCGCGCCGAACTGGCCGGGCGACGATCGCTTCTGGAGCATCGTGGCGCGACACAAGGTGACGCATTTCTACACCGCACCAACAGCCATTCGCAGCTTCATGCGCTGGGGCGACCGGCATCCGGCGAAGCACGATCTCTCGAGTCTTCGCGTGCTTGGCACGGTTGGTGAACCGATCAATCCCGAAGCATGGATCTGGTACCACGAGAAGATCGGCGGCGGTCGCTGCCCGATCGTGGACACCATGTGGCAGACCGAAACCGGCGGACACATCATCACGCCGCTGCCTGGCGCCACGCCCACCGTGCCGGGCAGCTGCACGCTTCCGATGTTCGGCGTGGACGCTGCGGTGGTGGATGATCACGGTCACGAGCAACCCGCGAACACCGGCGGCCTGCTGGTGATCCGCAAGCCGTGGCCCGGCATGCTGCGCGGCATCCACGGCGATCGCCAGCGCTTCATCGACACCTACTTCAGCCGCGTGAAGGGCATGTATCTCGCGGGCGACGGCGCGCGACGCGATCAGCGCGGCTACTTCTGGATCATGGGCCGCATCGACGATGTGCTGAACGTGAGCGGCCATCGCCTTGGCACCGCCGAGGTGGAGAGCAGCCTGGTGGGCAGCAAGCTGGTGGTGGAAGCCGCCGTGGTGGGCATGCCGCACGAGATCAAGGGCACGGGCATCGCGGCGTTCTGCGTGCTGCATCCCGATCACGCCGCCAACGCCGACGAGAACATGCGCAAGCGGTTGATGGAACATGTCGCGCGCGACATCGGCGCCATCGCGCGCCCCGACATGATCCGCTTCACCAACGGACTGCCCAAGACGCGAAGCGGCAAGATCATGCGCCGACTGCTGCGCGACATCGCCGCCGGCAAGGAGACCACGCAGGACACCACCACACTGGAGGACTTCAATGTGCTGGCGAAACTGCGCGAGAGCGACGAGGCCTGAGCCGGCGCACGAGCCGTGCCAAAACGCCTGATTGCAGGCAAGTTCGCGATTTCACGAATTTTCACGAGTTCTGAAACACGCTGCTGCAACACGCCGAAGAGTTCCGTGTCTGATGAACACTGCCACGCGCAACCCATGCGCCCCCACCTCACTGGCTGATTCTTCACGACACTGAGTCCCCCATAGAAGTTCAGGACCGCGCTCAGCAGCCACCTGCCCGCGACTGTCGGCTTTTACGACTCGAACACCTCACGCAGGCATGCCCCACACCGTACGTGGGCCATGTCTTCATGCAAATCATCAAATCTGACTCGGAAGGAACCTCATATGAAGGGTCTCCGCAAAGCTGTCGCCTGCCTTCTGCTCGCCGCTTCCCCCGCCATCGCGGACACGTTTGCCTACACCAATCAGTGGAACGGTGGCGGCCAGGGAACCTTCCAGTTGACCAACACCTCGGCGCAGAGCCTGCAGGGCTGGACGCTGGAGTTCGACTGGAGCGCGGAGATCACCAGTCTGTGGAACGGCAGCATCACAAGCCACGTGGGCACGCACTACGTGGTGGCGAACGCCGCCTACAACGCCACCATCGCCACTGGCGCCACCGTTGAGGTTGGCTGCACGGTGAACAGCGCGGTGGCCGGCGTGCTGCCAACGAACATCATCCTGAAGGGTGCCTCCGCCGGTGGAGGGACCGGCGGTGGCACCGGCGGCGGAACGGGTGGCGGCACCGGCGGTGGAACAGGCGGCGGCACGGGTGGCGGCACCACGACCCCATCCATGACGATCGAGGACGCCAGCCTGATCGTGTCGAGCAGCACCGGCGGCACCGGAGGCGGCACTTCCAACCGTGGCTACTTCAGCACCCGCGGCAACCAGATCGTGGATGCCAGCGGCAACGCGGTGCGCATCGCGGGCGTGAACTGGTTCGGCTTCGAGACGGGCAACCATGCGCTGCACGGCCTGTGGTCGCGCGGTTACAAGTCCATGCTCGATCAGGTGAAGAGCCTGGGCTTCAACACCCTGCGCCTGCCCTTCTCCAACGAGATGCTGCGCTCGGGCGTGGCCACCAACAGCATCAACTTCGCGCAGAACCCCGACCTGCAGGGGCTGACCCCCATCGAGTGCATGGACAAGGTCATCACCTACTGCGGCCAGATCGGCCTGCGCGTGATCCTGGACCGCCACTCGGCGAAGGCTGACAACTACCTCAGCGAGGACGTGTGGTACGTCGCCGGCGACAGCTACTACACCGAGCAGCGCTGGATCGACGACTGGACCATGCTGGCGCGCCGCTACGCGGGCAACAGCACGGTGATCGGCGCCGACCTGTTCAACGAACCCAAGCGCACCGCCAGCTGGGGCAACAGCAACGCCGCCACCGACTGGAACAAGGCCGCTGAACGCTGCGGCAACGCCGTGCTGGCCGCCAACCCCGATTGGCTGATCATCGTGGAAGGCGTGGAGAAGTACAACAACCAGACCACCTGGTGGGGCGGCAACCTGAAGGGTGTTGCCACACACCCGGTGGTGCTGGGCGTGTCGAACAAGCTCGTGTACTCGATGCACGACTACCCCGCGAGCGTGTTCGCGCAGACCTGGTTCAGCGACCCCACCTATCCCAACAACCTGGACGACGTGTGGTACGCACACTGGGGCTACATCTACCGCAACAAGACCGCTCCGCTGCTGCTCGGCGAGTTCGGCAGCAAGATGGCCACGGTCAGTGACCAGCAGTGGATGGACAAGCTCACCGACTACATGGACGGCGACTTCGACCTGAACGGCACCAAGGATCTGGCCGCGGGCGAACTGGGCATGAGCTGGACCTACTGGAGCCTGAACCCCAACAGCGGCGACACCGGCGGCATCCTGAACGATGACTGGACCACGGTGAACGAGTCGCGCATGGCGGCGATCCGCGCAAGTCTGG
>CAIPQY010000236.1 GCA_903867275.1 uncultured bacterium
AGCGACGAGCCGCGTCTGTTCCGCCTGATGGCGGAGGACCTGACGCATGACATGTCGACCGGCGAGACGGAGGTGCCGACCGCGGGCACGCTGCTGATGTTCGACCGCGATGACGAGGGTGTGAAGAGCGCGCCCGCCTCGCTGTTCGATGGTCGCGGAACCACGCGCTTCCGGTGGGCGAAGCGTCTGGAGATGAAGCGCGATGGTTCCGAGAGCCGCTATCTGATCGACATGGATGGCGATGTGGAGCTGCTGCACGCCGGCCTGCGCAAGCAGGACACCTTCACGCTGACCTGCGATCAGCTGCAGACCACCGTGGAGCGCACCGCGGCCGAGACCGTTCCGGCCGCGCGCGATCAGGCGCAGCCGGTCGACATGGGTGGTCCGGTGAAGCTGCTTCGCGTGCAGGGTTTGGGCCGCGTGTTCGTGCGCACGGCGGAGATGGATGTGGAGTGCGACAGCTTCGACTACGACCTGCACACGCAGATCGCGCGCATGAGCGCACGGCCTGGCCGAACCGTGACCGTGCTGCAGAAGGGACTGCAGGCGCAGCCCACGCCGATTCGCGCCGAGACCGCGTTGTGGGACATGCAGACCGGCCGCATCCGCATCGTCGGCGGATCCGGCAGCGGCGTCCGCTGAATCAGAGTTCGCTGCGCAGTTCCCAGAGATCGGGGAACAGCGGCGTGAACAGCGTCGACTTCAGGTACGCCACGCCGGCCGAGCCGCCGGTGCCGGGCTTCGACCCGATGGTGCGCTCCACCATCTTCACGTGGCGATAGCGCCACTCCTGCACGCCCTCGTCCAGATCGACCAGCGACTCGCAGAAACGGTGCACGGGTCCGGTGGAGCGGTAGAGGTCCAGCAGCAGCTTCTGCATGTCCGGGTCGCTTGCGGCGTGCAGGGCCGGGTCGCGTTCGAGCGTGGAGGTGGGCACGGTGTGGCCGGCCTTGGCGAGTCCGCGCGCGAAGCACAGCCACAGGCTTGGCGTGTGCAGGCGACGCTCGAGTTCGGTGCGCTCGGTCGAGCCGGCGGGATACCGCGCCACCGCGCGCGGCTCCTTGGCACCCAGCATCATCTCGAACGCCCGGAACTGCCAGCTCTGGAAACCGCTCGCGCTCTGCAGGAATTCGCGGAAATGCAGGAACGACACCGGCGACATGGTCTCCAGCACGTCGATCTGCGCGACCATGGTCTTCAGGATCTTCAGCATGCGGCCGAGCGTGGCTTCGGCATGCTCGAAATCGGCCTGCTGCAGCAGCGCGCACAGGCGGTCGCCCTCATGCAACTGCTGCCTGAACCACAGTTCGTACACCTGGTGGATGACGATGAACAGGAACTCGTCGTGTTCGGGCGGGTTGGAGACGACCTGCTGGAGCGACAGCAGTTCGGGAATCTTCAGGTAGCTGCCGTAGGTGATGTCCACGGCGCGAGCGTAGCCGAACGCATGGCGCCCGACGCCGGCGGCTGATCGATGGCACATGGCAGGCCCATGCGCTGGCAGAGCAGGCGCGCGGTGATCTGCGCCGACAGGAAGATGACGGGCAGGCCCGAGCCCGGATGCGTGCCGCCGCCCACCAGCCACACGCCATCCACGTCCTGCAGTTGGTGATGGGGTCGGCGATGCAGCATCTGCTTCAGCCCGTGCGCCAGGTTGAAGGTTGCGCCGAACTGGATGCCCTCGGCCTGCCAGTCGAGCGGCGTCACCTGTCGCTCCACGCGGATGCGGCGGCGGATGTCGGGGATGCCGAAGACGGTTTCGAGCTGCTGCATGGTGCACTCACGCACCTTGGCGGCGTCCGTGGACCAATCCACCTTGTTGCTGCCGGGCTGCACGTTCGGCGTGGGCAGCAGCACGTACAGCGAACTGCATCCCTTCGGCGCCATGGTGGGGTCCGTGGCGGCGGGATTGCAGGCATACATCGACGGGTCCTCGCTCAGCGTGCCGTTGCGCGCGATGTCGGCGAGGTTGCGCTCGTACTGGCGGCTCACATAGATGGTGTGGTGAGGCAGGTCGACCTCGCCATCCAGGCCCAGATACAGCATGGCGGTGCTGCAGCTGTAGCGACTGCGGTCGATCCGCTCGTCGCTCCAGCGGCGCCGCAGGTGCGCGGGCACGAGCGTTCGCATGGCGTGCGTGGCGTCGGCATTCAGCACCAGATTGCCGTGGCGACGCAGCGCGCCGTCAACGTGCACGCCAACCGCGCGTCGGCCCTCGAACTCGATCGCATCCACGCCGCGACCCAGGTGGAAGCGCACGCCCAGTTCCTCGGCGATGTCCGCCATGGCGCGCATCACCGCATTGCACCCGCCTGTGGGGTGCCAGATGCCGTACTCGTACTCGATGAACGGCAGGATGCTGAAGAGCTCCGGGCACTCGTACGGGCTCAT
>CAIPQY010000237.1 GCA_903867275.1 uncultured bacterium
CAGACCTTCCTTGGCCTCGACCGCCTGATGCAGGCCGTCGCTCCACTGGCGGCCCACCATCTTTCGGCCGGTGTTCTGGTCCACGATCACCACGCCCATCTGGCCGTCCTCGTCCACCGCCACCACGTAGTCGCGGTCGCGCTGATACACCACGTGTGCGCGGATCGACTGCTCCAGCAGGTGGGGCATGTCGATGTTCTCGCCCACGTAGAAGCTGCCCACGCCGGCGATCTTCTGCGCCTCGCCGATGCCGTCGTGCGTCAGCACGGCCTTCTTCTTGTCGAGCTCCACCTCGTAGAACTGCGTGTGGCGGTCGCGCGTGGCCTCCAGCTGGGGCAGTCGCGCACGCGCGTCCTGCAGGGCCTTCTTCAGTTCGGGCACCTTGGCACGGTCGCGCGCGTTGCGGATGTCGCCCTCCAGCGTGCTCAATTCCACGCGGCAGGCCTGCACCGCCTCGTCGGCGGCGTTCCACGGCTTCTGGCGTTCCACCAGCTGGCGCGCGATGCCGTCGGCCAGGGCGTAGCGGGGCTGCTGGCGCTCGGCCAGACCGCTGATGATCAGCGGGGTGCGCGCCTCGTCGATCAGGATGCTGTCCACCTCGTCCACGATGGCGAAGTCGCGGCGGCGCTGCACCTGATCCTCGGGGCGCAGCTTCATGTTGTCGCGCAGGTAGTCGAAGCCGAACTCGCTGGTGGTGCCGTACACCACGTCGCAGCGATAGGCCGCGCGCTTGGTGTCGTGGCCCTGCATGTGCGTGGGATGGATGGCGCCCACGGTGAGTCCCAGCGCGCGGAAGAAGGGGAAGGTCCAGTCGCGGTCGCGCTGCACCAGGTAGTCGTTCACCGTGACCACGTGCACCTGCTTGTTGTCGCAGCAGGCCAGATAGCAGGCCAGCGGGCCCACGATGGTCTTGCCTTCGCCGGTCTTCATCTCGGCGATGCGGCCCTGACTCAGCACCACGCCACCGATGATCTGCACATCGAAGGGGCGCGCGCGGAAGGGCGGCTTGCTGTGCGGATACAGCTCGCGCACGGCGTCGTACAGCGCGGTGGGCACGTCCACGAACTGCCACGAGGGCACCGGCTCGCTGCAGCCAAGCAGGTCCTCGATCGGTTCGCCCGCAGGTGTGGCGTCGATGGTGGCCTTGGTGGCGTCGTACAGCGCGCGCACCTCGGGATTCAGTCGGCTGGGGTCGAAACCGCTGGCCGGATTGAACATGTTGCGCAGGCCCACCGCGCGATCCATCGCCTCGCGGGCCACGGCGAACACCTCGGGCATCAGTGCCATGGTCTTCTCGCCGGCCTTGAAGCGGCGGCGGAACTCCGCCGTCTTCTCGCGCAGCTGCGCGTCGGTGAGCGGACGGATGGTGGGTTCGAGGCGGTTCACCTCCGCCACGATGCGGAGGTAGCGCTTGACCATGCGCTGGTTGCGGGTGCCGAACAGTGCGCGTGCAATCGGACCGAAGACGGGGACGCCCATGTGAGTGCTCCAGAATGGCGACGCGACGAAGCGTCGCGCAGCGATGAATGACAGGTTTGAAGATGTGTGCGAGCGAACGAGCCGACCGGAAGGGTCAGCGCGTCGGCGGGGGCAGATCCAGCGTGCGCCATGCGGCCGGGGCCGTCAGCGTGTCACTGGCTCCGCGAGGCTGGTCGGGCAGCATGCCGCAGCTGCTGCAGCGGCTTGTCTGCCGATCACCGCTGGCTGCCGCTTCCGCCCCGGCATGGCTGCCGGCCAGATGCAACGGCATCACCAACGCCACGCTGCGGCTGGCGCCCGAACTTCCGCTGCCCGCGATGGCCGCCACCGACATGGTGAGCAGCATGGCCACCGCCAGCATGGCGGCTGCCTTCATCGGCTGGACTGTGTTCGCTGGACGCACGGCCCAAGAATAGCGTGCAACTGGCACGCGTCAGGCGAAACCCTACGATCGGCGCATGGAAACATCCGACACAGCCCGAACGCTGCGCGTGGACGGCATGGATTGCGCGGGTTGTGCGGTGGCGGTGCGGAGTGCATTGGAGCGCGTGCAGGGCGTGCAAAGCGCCGAAGTCGACTTCGCTGCGGGTCTTGCAAGCGTGCGGGGCGATGCGCCCGTGGAGGCTTTGGCGAAGGCCGTGGAGCAGGCTGGTTACCGGGCCGAAGCCGTCGAATCCTTCGAGGATCCGCGCCTGCTTCGAGCCGAGGTCGAGAAGCGACAGCAGCTGCAGTGGAGGTCGTGGCGATGGCGCGCGTTGGTGGGCATCGGCATCTGGGTGCCGCTTGAGGCGTTCCACTGGATCGCCAAGGGCGCGCACCTGCACGGTGTGGGCGTGGACTCGATCATGCTTGCAGGCAGTTGTCTCAGCATGCTGCTGGTTGGCACGGGCTTCTGGCGCAGCGCCTGGGCCGTGCTTCGGCATGGTCGCACCAACATGGATGTGCTCATCGCGCTCGGCGCAAGCACCGCGCTGGCCGCCAGCGTGGTCACATTCATCGCGCAGCGCTTCGGTTCACTGATGGACCAGCCCACATGGTTCAGCGAGTCCGC
>CAIPQY010000238.1 GCA_903867275.1 uncultured bacterium
ACAGCTTGTGGGTCTTCAGCACAGTGACGCGATCGTTCTTGGTGTTGCTCATGGGATTGCCTTTCAGTGCGCCATGTACTCGAGCAGACCGTGGCGGCCGCCTTCGCGACCGAAGCCGCTCTCCTTCACGCCACCGAAGGGGCTGGCCGCGTCGAACAGGTTGAAGCCGTTGCACCACACCACGCCCGCGCGCAGGCGTCGCGCCACGTCGAACATCTTGGCGCTCTTCTCGGTCCACACGCCGGCGCTCAGGCCGTAGGCGCTGTCGTTGGCGCGCGCGATGGCCTCGTCCACGGTGCGGAAGGTCATCAGCGCCACCACCGGGCCGAAGATCTCCTCGCGCGCCACGGTGTGGCTGGGCTGCACGCCCGCGAGCGCGGTGGGCTTGCACCAGAATCCCTTGGCGGGAATGGTGCCGCTGCAGCGCTCCAGCACCTCGGCGCCCTCGGTGCGCGCGATCTGCACATAGCGGTTGATCTGATCACACTGCTGCGCGCTGTTGATCGCGCCCACGTCGGTGTTCTTGTCCATGGGGTCGCCCACGCGCAGGCTCTGCATGCGCTGCAGCAACTTGGCGCGGAACACGTCGGCGATGCTCTCTTCCACCAGCAGTCGGCTGCCCGCGCAGCACACCTGACCCTGATTGAAGAAGATGCCCTGGATCGCGCCCTCCACGGCCTGGTCGATGGCCGCATCGGCGAACACGATGTGCGCACCCTTGCCGCCAAGCTCCATGGTGAGTCGCACGGGTCGACCCGCGCACGCCTTCACGATGGCCTTGCCAACTTCGGTGCTGCCCGTGAAGGCGATCTTGTTGAAGCCCGCGTGACCTGCCACCAGCTTGCCGGTGTCGGGTCCGCCCGTGAGGATGTTCACCACGCCCGGCGGCAGGTCGACTTCCTGGAAGATCTCGGCCAGACGCAGCGCCGTCAGCGGCGTGGTCTCGGCGGGCTTCAGCACGCAGGTGTTGCCGCAGGCCAGCGCGGGCGCGATCTTCCACGCGGCCATCATCAGCGGAAAGTTCCATGGAATGATCTGTCCGCACACGCCCACGGGCTTCGCCTCGCCGCCACCCGGCATGGCGTAGCGAAGCTTGTCGCACCAACCTGCATGATGGAAGAAGTGCTTCGCGCTCTCGGGCACGTCCGCATCGCGACTCTCCTTGATGGGCTTGCCGTTGTTCAGCGTCTCCAGCACCGCGAACTCGCGGGCGCGCTCCTGCAGACGACGCGCGATGCGGAACAGGTACTTGGCGCGCTCCTTGCCCGGCAGCTTGGCCCACTTGCGCTGCGCCTTCGTGGCGGCCTCCACGGCGGCGGCCACATCGGCCTTTCCCGCTTCGGCGACCTTCGTCAGTGTCTCCTCGGTGGCCGGGTTGATCACCTTCATGAACTTGCCGGACTTCGGCTTCACGAAGGCGCCGCCGATGAACAGCCCATGCTCGACGGCGATCTCGGGGCGGAAACTCTCCGGCGCGGGCGCGTAGTCCCAGCTGGCCGACGGTGGTTGGGTGATCGATGCCACGCGGCACAGGTTATCGCAGGAAATTGCGCATGAACTTTGGACCGACCCCGAAGTCGGAGTACGATCGGAGCATGAAGTCCTTCACGACTGTCATCGAGCGCGACGCCCAGACCGGCCTTTTCATCGGATATGTGCCGGGCTGGCCCGGTGCCCATTCGCAGGGCGCCACGCTGGAAGAACTGCGCGCGAATCTGGCCGAAGTGGTGGCGATGCTGCTTGAGGATGGCGAACCACGCCTGGAGACCCAGTTCGTGGGAACCGAGCAGCTCAAGGTCGCCTGAGATGGGAGACATTCCGGTCCTGAAGCCGAGGGAAGTGGAGGCTCTCTTGATGGCCGCAGGCTTTGCCATGGTTCGTCAGCGCGGCTCGCATCGTCAGTATCGCCACGCGGATGGCCGTGGGACGACCGTGCCATTCCACTCATATGACATCTCGCCCACCCTGCTTCGCAAGATCGCACGCGACATAGGCATGCCGGTCGAGCGCTTTCTCGGCCGATGAAATCTGCGTGAGCAGCTTCGCTCAGTAACTCCGCTGCGGAATCGCGTCCACCGTGGCGGGTCGCGTGGCACCCATCGCGTCGATGGCGCGCAGATACTCCTCCTCGTTCTGGCCCAGCGCCTCCATCTTGTACGTGGCGCCCACCGTGCCATCGGCCTTGATCCATTGCAGCGTGAGGAACACCTCCTCGCTCACCTTCTGGCCGTGGCCCTCGATGTGACCGTCGCCGTTCGCCGGCACGCCCGCGATCGTGAACGCGTTGAACGGCGGCCGCATGGTGCCGCCCCATTCGTTGCTGCGCATGTCGATCGACATGGTGCCGCTCCAGCTGCCGGTGCTGTCGCCCATCCACCACACCTGACCCTGCGACGGATCGTCGTTGGCGTTGGCGTAGCGCTGCTCGACCGCCCACTCGCGCGTGGTGCCCTTGGTGCTGACGCGCCAGATCCAGTTGGTGGTGGTGGCAGGCAGCTGCCACATCACGGCCGTGTTGCCCGCGCCACCGAACATGGTGGCATCACCAGTGAGCGTGCTCTTGCCCACGTACCACTGCCCGGGTCCGATGGGAGGTTGCGCCTTGCAGCCGATGGCCATCAGGCTGGCCAGCATCAGGAATGCGAAACGGGTCGAAATTCGAACGCATCGCTGAAATCTGGTCGCAAACGGGGTTGGCTGCGTCATGCAGGCATTCTGCCGTGCAGCATCCAACCGCGCTTGGCCGTCGAATCCACCGTCCATGAAGAGCCTTCGCAACACGTTCCGAGGAATCCTGGGAGTCGCCTTCGCCATGCTTGGTGCATGTGCCATGACCGGCGGCCCCGAGCCCGATCCAGTGGTGCCCGAGCCCAGCGCCAGCACCCCGTGGCCACTCACTGCACCGAAGGCCGGCCAGACCGTGCGTGTGCTTGGCGACGCGCCCGCGCCCGTGCTTGAAGGCGAGAACTGGTTCAGCGGCAAGTGCGAGATCGAGGCACCGCTGCCGGTTGGGTATCCGGC
>CAIPQY010000239.1 GCA_903867275.1 uncultured bacterium
CACGCTTGAGGCGATCCTGACGGATCTTGTGGAGCGCCATGGTTGGGAGGGGCTTGCGCAGCGGATCAATGTGCGCTGCTTCACGCAGAATCCAAGCATCAAGTCCAGCCTGACATTCCTGCGCAAGACGCCCTGGGCGCGTCAGAAGGTGGAGGCGTGGTACGTGCATGACCTGCAGCGCAACGCGCGGCGTTCGCGGGGTGATGCAGGGCGCCTCGGGAATTCCTGACGCACGGCTGCCACGGCTCGCGCAGTGATTCCGCTGGGCGGCGGCGCAGCTCGGTTGAGTCGTCCTATGGCCAGATTGAGGAGCGCGCTCGCGAACGAGGCTCATGCCGCGTAGGACGCTTGTAGGCTTTTGGTTGACGCAGCAACCCTATGCCCATCAGACCACGACCATCCATCATGGACATGCTGCGTGAGCGCCCAGATCGATCCGATCGAGAGTTGGCGCGCGTTCTCGGCTGCTCGCGTTCTGAAGTCCGGCGTGTGCGCGAGGGGCTGCTGCGCGCCCCTTCGCGGTCGACGGAGTCAAGTCATAAGTCGATTGCGTTCTGGGAGCGGTTCGAATTCGCGCTCGGCTTGGTAATCGTGGGCTTTGCACTGGCGCTCCGGATTGCCAATTACCTTGAGATCAAGGCGAACGATCCGTACTTCTCGAACTTCACTGTGGATCCGCGTCTTTACCACGAGTGGGCGATCCGAATATGCAACGGTGATTGGATGGGTGCCGGATCATTCCATCTGGGCCCGCTGTATCCGTACGTGCTCGGAGTGTGCTACGCGATCTTCGGCAGTGGTCCGGAGGTGGGCCATCTGCTGAACGTGATTCTGGGCACGGTGTCTGTGGGGCTGATCTGGCTGTTGACTCGCGATGTCTTTGGATGGCGCTCCGGATTGGTGGCTGCTCTCTTGGCAGCCGCCTATCCCATGCTCATCTACACCGGTTGCGATCTGGTGCTGGAGAACTTGCAGGTGCCGCTGAATGCCCTCGTGCTGCTGCTTCTCTGCCGCGCGTTGTCCCGCCCGCGCCTATGGCTGTTTTGCTGCGCGGGCCTGTGCTTGGCCGTGTCGGCACTGGCGAGGCCGAATGTGTTGCTGTACGTGCCATGCGCGCTGGCATGCATCGCGCTTGCCAGACGGAAAGGGGCTGCGTGGCGCACAGTGATGACGCGTTGCGCCGCCATGGTGCTCGGCGTGGCCGTGGGTATTGCACCGATCACGATCCGCAACTGGCTCGCCACCGGCGATGTGATCCTTGTCACCGACAACGGCGGACTGAACTTCTACGTCGGCAATAACCCGGACGCGACCGGGTACTTCAATCCTCCAGGCTGGATCAGCACGGTGCAGTTCGGTGATCCGGATCGCATGCGCGCTTTTGCGACGCAGCACGCACGGGATGCGCTGGGGCACGAGCCGTCTCCTTCGGAGGTCTCCGCGCACTGGCGTGGAATGGCGTGGTCATGGATGCGAGGAAATCCTGCTGATGCACTGACCCTGCTGGCCCGCAAGGCATGGCTACTGCTCTCCAGTAACGAATTCGGCGTGGAGCGACAGTTGGTGCTGGATCAGGGCTACTCCTGGGTGCTGCGGCTGCCAGCGCCGGGATTCGAGGTGGTGGTGCCGCTGGCACTTCTGGGCATGGTGGTCTCTCGGCGGCCGTTCCGCTCCGTGCTGGCGCTGGACTTGTTCGTTCTGTCACAGTCGCTCGCGCTGGTGCTGTTCTTCATTTCGGACCGGTACAGAGTGCCGATGGCGCCGGCGGTGATGGCGCTGGCCGGAGCGGGCGGGGTCTGGCTAGTCGACGTGGTGTGCCAGCGGCGGTGGCGGTTGGCTGCCGGCGGGGTTTGCTGCGTGGCGCTCATGGGCTGGGCGACCATTCGGCCACTTGATTCGAATGTCACCGCGAGCAACTTCTACAACCTCGGCAACAAGTTGCGCGATCAGGGCAAGTTTGACGAGGCTGTGGCGCAGTACCGGCTCGCGATCGAGATCCAGCCGCGCGACATCTCTCCGCACAACAATCTTGCGCTCATTCTGGAGCGAATTCCGTCGGGCCGCGCGGAGGCCGTTCGTGAGTGGGAATTGGTCTGGGGTCTTGCAAGAGACTCCGGGGATCAGGCGCGTCTTGAACGCGCCGAGCGACACCTCAAGGCGCTGGGTCAAGTTCCGCGCCACTGAACGCCGCCGCGCGTCCTCGCTCGATGGGCCGACTCACATGGTGTCGCCAACTTCCATCGCCACAAGCAGCACGGCAAGGTCGGCGTAATCGATCTCGCCGCTGGCATCCAGATCACCGATACCCTGCAAGGGCGTGGTTTGGAGAAGGTCGATGAGCAGCGGCAGATCCAGCTCCGTGATGCTGCTGTCCAGGTTCAGGTCACCCCGGCGAAGCTGGCAGATGTCGGGCTCGCCGTTGGCGTCAAGATCGATGGCATCCGGCGTGTCCCCGTCCTCCGCGTCTTGCTCGCTCAGGGTTTCGGTCGTAGCACCATCACCGACCTCGGAGGCCACCGTTGATTCGGTGGTTGCATAAGGTGTTCGCATGCTGCAATCGCATGGCGAATCGAGTCGAATGGTGATCAGTCGCAGGTAATCGTGCACGTTGGCTGGCGGCTTTGGCGCATCGGGCGGGCGCGTCTGGCTGCCTCCCGTTGACGCGACCTCGACCGAGCCCTGCTTGCTGCTGGGGCTGGTTCCGTTGCCTGTCGGCATGCCGCCGGTGAACGTAGCGGTGTAGGTGAAGCCGTTGCTTCGTGTGGTGGAGCCCGCCGCATTGGTCACCGTGACCGTCTTGGCACCTGGAGAACCCTCAGGTGTGACGGCCGTGATCTTGGTCGGTGAGTCGATCGTGAACAGCGTGACTGGTATCGAGCCAATCAAGACGGCGCTGACGGTCGAGAAGCTTGAGCCGTTGATGGTGATGTTGGTGCCACCAACAATCGGCCCGGATGACGGGGAAATGGCGGTGATGGTTGGCTGCGCAACGAAGTTGAAAGCACCGGACTTGGTGCCGATGCCGCCCGCTGTGGTCACCTGCACATCAGCAAGACCTGCGGTCGCCGCGGGTGTCCTTGCTTCAATCCTGGTCGTCGATACGGCGACCACGTTTTGGGCAACCACGCCACCGATCTTCAGGATGGTGGCGCCGGGCACGAATCCTGTGCCGAAGATCACGATTGGGGTACTGCCAGCGGTCGGGCCCAGCGCGGGCGTGATGGACGCAATCGTGGGGGTGGGCTGGTAGGTGAATGCGCTGGTCTTAGTCGCGGTTCCGCCCACGGTGGTGACGGCCAGATCCTTGGCGCCCGCAGAGCCGGCAGGGGTCTGTGCAGTGACACTGGTGGCAGTCGACGCAGACACGGTTGCCGCGACGCCGCCGATCTTCACGGTGGCACCCGAGAGGTTGGTGCCGGCGATGGTGATGGTGGTACCGCCCACAAGGGGGCCAGAGCTGGGTGTGACGCTGGCGATCGTCGGAAGCGCTATATAGGTGAATGCGCCGGTCTTGGTCGCGGTTCCGCCCACGGTGGTGACGGCCAGATCCTTGGCGCCCGCAGAGCCGGCAGGGGTCTGTGCAGTGACACTGG
>CAIPQY010000240.1 GCA_903867275.1 uncultured bacterium
CTGGTGTTCATGCCGGGCGTGGGCGAGATCGAGCGCACGCTGCTTGCCCTGCGCGCGCACCCGGGCGCACGACAACTGGAACTGCGGCGCCTGCATGGATCGATGCCGCCGGGCGAGCAGGATCTGGCGCTGCAGCCATCCGACAAGCCGCGCGTGGTGGTGGCCACCAATGTGGCGCAGACCTCGATCACCGTGCCGGGCGTGCGGGGCGTGGTGGACAGCGGCCTTGCACGCGTGCATCGCGTGGATGCGCGCCGGTCGCTGGATGCGCTGCGTCTGGAGCCCATCAGCCGCGCCGCGGCCGAGCAGCGCGCCGGTCGTGCGGGTCGCATCGAGGCGGGGCGTTGCGTGCGTCTGTGGAGCGAGACCGATCACGCGCGGCGCGCCGCCTTCGATGAGCCCGAGATCGCGCGTGCCGAATTGAGCGACACCGCACTGCAGGTGGCTGCGCTGGCCGGCAGCGTGCACGACTTTCCCTGGGTGGAGCAGCCGCCCGCCGAGCCGTGGGCGCGCGCGGTGGCGCTGCTGCAGTCGCTGCACGCCATCGATGCGCAGGGTCGCATCACCGACATGGGCCGCGCCATGAGCCGCATTCCCGCGCCGCCGCGTCTGGCGGCCGCGCTGCAGCAGGCCTCGCGCGAAGGGTGCGCGGTGCGGGTGGCGCGCTGGGCCGCCATCGCGAATGAGCGCGATTTCATCCGGGGCGCCGATCGAAGCGCGTTGCTTGCGTGTCTGCGTGACGGCGATCCGCCGAGCGATCTGGTGGCGCGCGAGCGCGTGCTGGAGCGCCTCGCCGGCAACGAGCGACTGCCGCGCGGCGTGCAGCTGTTCGAGGAGTCGGCGCGCGAGGCGGCGAAGGCGGCCGATCGTCTGGCCCGCTGCGTGCGACGCGGGCCGCGTGACGATGCCGCAGCACCGCTGGATGCCGTGAGTCGCAGCATGCTCGCCGGCTACGGCGATGGCGTGGTGTGGCGCCCCGATGCACTTCGACCGCACCTGCTCGCGGGCGGTCGTCGCAAGGCGATCCTGGACCGCGACTCCATCGTCACGGGCGCGGGCTTTCTGCTGGCGCTGCAGGCCGACGAGAACCCGGCCGACCCGGCCACGCAGATCCTCTCCATCGCCACACCGCTCCAGGAATCGTGGGTTCGTGCCGCGCTGCCAGACCGCTTCGCCATCGACGAGTCGCTGCAGTGGAACGCCGCTTCGCGCGCCATCGAGCGCATCGAGAGCGTGCGCTTCGAGGGCGTGGCCATCGACAGCACCGCGCGGCCACCGCGCGCGCAGGATCGCGCCGAGGCGGAGCGACTGCTTGCTGCACAGGTGCAGGCCGGCACCGTGAAGCTGCACGGATGGGATGAAGCGGTGGAGCAGTGGATCGCGCGCGTTCGCTGCGTGGCGCAGTGGTTCCCCGAACGCGGGCTGCTCACCTACACGCCCGACGACATCGCGGTGATCCAGATGGAGATCTGCGCCGGTGCGCATCGCGCCAGCGAAGTTGAGGACCGCCCGTGTCTGCACGCGGTGCGTGACGCGCTGGGCCACGAAGAGGCGCGCTTCGTGGATCGCATGGCGCCCACCGAACTGGCGTTGCCTGGCGGCGTGCGCCCGATGCGGCTCGCCTACGAGGAAGGCAAGCCGCCGCGTGGCAGCGCGAAGATCCAGCAGCTGTACGGACTCGATCGCACGCCCACGGTGGCGGGGGGGCGCGTGCCGCTCACGCTGGAGATCCTGGGGCCCAACATGCGTCCGCTGCAGGTGACGAGCGACCTGGCCAACTTCTGGGCCACGCTCTATCCATCCATCCGCAACGAGTTGCGGCGTCGCTATCCACGCCACGAGTGGCGCTGAGCGCGCTTCAATCCATGCCGGTCACGAACGTGTCGCCCGAGTGCCGCGGCACGCCCAGTCGCGTGCCCTCGCCCAGTTCGGTGGCCGAATCCTCGGGAAAGCGCGGCAGATGCGGCGCCCAGGTGCGCCGGCCCGCGTGCACATCGCTGATCAGCTGCACCGCTTCCACCGGATCGTCGGTGATGTGCATCAGGTTCAGGTCCGGCAGCTCGATGTAGTGGTGCTTCTCCAGCAGGCCTTCGCGCAGCCACGAGAACATCTCCTGCCAGAAGGCGCGGCCCATCAGCACCAGCGGCTTCGGCGTGGCCTTCATGGTCTGCATCAGCGTCAGTGCCTCGAACAGCTCGTCCAGCGTGCCGAAGCCGCCGGGCATGCACAGCGTGGCCACCGAGCTCTTCACGAACATCAGCTTGCGGATGAAGAAGTAGCGGAAGTCGAGCGACAGGCTCTGGTACGGGTTGGGCTTCTGCTCCTTCGGCAGCAGGATGTTCAGGCCCACGCTCTTGCCACCGGCATCCATCGCGCCCTTGTTGGCGGCTTCCATCACGCCGGGTCCGCCGCCGGTGATCACCGCGAAGCCCGCCTTCGCCAGTCCGGCGCCCACGCTTTCAGCCATGCTCCAGTAGCGGCTGTCCTTCTCGGTGCGCGCGCTGCCGAACACCGAAACCGCCGGCCCCAGATTGGCCAACGCGTCGGTGGCGTCCACGAACTCGCTCATGATGCGCAGGGCGCGCCAGCTTTCGGCGCCGGAGGAATCGTGCTTGTCGGGGCCCTGCATGGTCAAAGCGTACTTCATTGGCGGAAAGCGGACATTGATGCAAAGTCATGCAACACATGGATTTATGTCATGCGATTTGAACCGATACCCCCTTCGTCGCTAGGATCGGCCTCATGCCACGCAAGCAGGTCACGAAGTCCGCGTCCAAGTCCTCGCGCACCCCGACCGCTGTGGCAGCCAAGCCGGCCTCAAAGCCTGCGGCCACGCCTTTGAAGCCCACTGCCACGGTCGAGTCGAAGCCGGTGAGCAAGGGCAAGGTGCCGGACCTGAGCACCTACGCCAACGCGCTGCGCTGGCTGCACGAACGAACCGACATCGAGCGTTCGCGCAACGTGCGCTACAGCGACGGCGCCTTCAGCCTGGACCGCATGCACCAGCTGCTCAAGCTGCTCGGCAATCCGCACGAGCAGGTGAAGGCCGTGCACGTGGCCGGCACCGTGGGCAAGGGCAGCACCGTGGCCATGATCGCCAGCATGCTTCGCGCCTGCGGCTACGTGGTGGCCGAGTACATCAGCCCGCACCTGGTGGATGTGCGCGAGCGCCTCACCGTGAACGGCA
>CAIPQY010000241.1 GCA_903867275.1 uncultured bacterium
CCGCGGACACGGCCCAGCCGGCCGCCACAACACAGGCCAGCAAGCAGGAAGCCATCCCCGAGGCCGACCTGCGCTTTGCGCGCAATCTGTCGCACGCCTTCCGCCAGGTGGCGCGCATGGTGCAACCAAGCGTGGTGAGCATTCACACTGTGGAAGCCACGCCCGCGCCGACGCGTGGTGCGTTCGTGATGCCACGCGGACAGATGGGTCGTGGTGCAGCCGAGAACGGCATGCCCCAGCGCAAGGGCCTTGGCACCGGATTCATCCTGCGCGACGACGGCACCATCGTGACCAACAACCATGTGGTGCGTGGCGCGCAGTCGATCCGCGTGCGCCTGAGCGATGGACGCGAGTTCGATGCCAGCATCCTGGGCGCCGACCCCGAGACCGATGTGGCCGTGCTGCACATCGATGCCAAGGGTCTGCCCGCCGCCAAGCTGATGGAGAGCAAGGACATCGAAGTGGGCGACTGGGTGCTGGCGCTCGGCAGCCCCTTCGGGCTTGAGCAGACCGTGACCGCCGGCATCATCAGCGCGAAGGGCCGCGATCATGTTGGGCTGGCAACCTTCGAGAACTATCTGCAAACCGATGCAGCCATCAATCCGGGCAACAGCGGCGGACCGCTGTGCTCGCTGGACGGTGCGGTGGTGGGCATGAACACCGCCATCGGCAGTGGCGGCGGTGGCGGCAACGATGGCGTGGGCTTCGCCATTCCCATGGAGATGGTGAAGCGCGCGGCCGACGCGCTGGTGCAGGATGGGCGCGTGCGCTACGGCTACATCGGCGTGCTGCTTCAGGAGGTGCCCGGCATCGATGGCGCGGTGATCGGCGATGTGGTTGCGGGCGGTCCTGCGGACAAGGCGGGCCTGCAACCCGGCGACGTGATCGTGCAGGTGGATGGCGTGGCCGTGAACAGCCGTGCATCACTCACCCGAACCGTGGGCACGCGCGAACCCGGCACCATGGTGAAGGTGCACGCGCTGCGCAACGGCGAGGATGTGCACGCCGAGGTGAAGCTGGCCGTGCGGCCGAGCTCCGGCGTGGCCGTGCGCGATGAGCGCGGCGGCGTGCTGCAGCCGAATCGGTGAGTGGCGCGTCGCGCGCACATCACTTGGTCACGCCTCCCTGGATCAGCAGCTGCACGAAGTGACGGATGTTCATGCTGCTCTGCACGTTCACCGAGGTGAACTCGATGCAGGTCATGCGCCTGCCGCCGCGCTCGAAGTGGCGAAGCGCGCGGGCGTACACGTCGGTGGCGGTGGTGCCGGCCAGCGTGAAGTTGAGCGACAGCTTGATGTCGCTCTGCGGCGGCAGATCGATGTCCACCGCGGCCAGCACGCCGTTGTAGCTCAGGTCCAGGATGGTGCCCTTGTGCACCTCGGGCATCACGATCTTGTCCTCCACGCGATGGAATTCGAACGGCATGTTCGTCTCCACGCGCGGGCTCTTGCGGATCTCCTGACGCGGCACCTCCTTGCCTTCGCCCGGGATCGCCAGCACCTCGAACAGGTTGATCTGGTCCTTCTTGCCCTTCACGTACACGTCCATGGGGTCGGAAAGCGTCACGCGATCGGCCACGCGACGGCGGGTGGACTCGCTGATCAGCACCTGTCCGCGCAGGCTGTACGCCTCGATGCGCGATGCCAGGTTCACCTCGTCGCCGATCACGGTGTACTCGGCATACAGATCGCTGCCCAGCAGCCCGGCCATCACCTCGCCGGTGTTGATGCCGATGCCCATGTTCAGTTCGGGCAGCCCCTTGGCGCGGTGCTGCTTGTTCAGCTCGCACACGGCAAGCTGCATGTCCACCGCGCAGTGCACCGCCCGGTACACGTCGTCGGCGTGCGCGAACGGCGCGCCGAACAGCACCATGATGGCGTCGCCCATGAACTTGTCGATGGTGCCGCCGTGATTGACGGCGATCTCGCTCATCTTCACCAGATAGTGGTTCAGCACCTCCAGCAGCACCGGAGCCGTGTGTTCCTCGCTGATGGCGGTGAAGCCGCGCAGGTCGGTCAGCAGCACGGTCACCTCGCGCGCGGAGAACTGGTCCTCGCGCGCCAGACCCACCGTGTTCTTGATGGCGTCGTTCAGCAGCGACTCCAGTTGCGCGCGCGTTCCGGCGGCCAGCGGCACGCCGGTCTCACCCTCGAACAGCGCCTGAATGTTCTTCAGCATCACCGACACGGTGGGCGTCTTCATGGGCGCAGGGTAGTGCAGTGGCCCGCGCGGCGGCCAGCGTGCATGGGGCGCACCACGGTTGTCGGCTTCACGTCAGCACGACGACGACGCATGCGTGCAAGCGGTGCGCACACGCAGCAGCAGCCATGCATACTCGGCCGCGGCACCCAGCAGCATCGCCATGGCGCCAACCTGCGCACCCGTCCACGACGCGGTCATCACGCCGATGCAGATCACGGCGAACAGCGCGATCGTGGCAACCAGAATGCCCTCGGTGAGTGCGCCGGGTCGGTTCGCGCGAATCAGGCGCGCCTGCGCGTAGGCGGTGGCGAACCCGATCAGCGGCAGCGGCAGCATCCACCACAGCGCACGCATGGCCAGCGACTGGCCGGTGGCATCCAGTTTCAGCGCACCGCCAAGCATCGGTGCGCCAACCCACGGCAGCGCGCAGGCAAGCACCGGCACCATCAGCAGCAGACCCATCCACCACGCGAACCGCTTCTGTCGTTGC
>CAIPQY010000242.1 GCA_903867275.1 uncultured bacterium
CCGGCGCGCCCAACCAACCCATGCCCGCGAACAACACCGCAGGCGGAAGACTTCCCCAGGTGCCGCTTGCGGGCCACATGTGTCCAAGGCCACCAGCCGTCGCGCAGAACCACGCCCACCCGCCGATCGCGCGGCGCAGTTCGGCCGGCGACACGCGCGGCTTCACCGCTGCACCTTCGCCTTCAACAGCGCGGTGGCGCGCAACAGACTGGGCAAACCACTGAGCACGGTCGAGATCACCGCCAGCCACAAGGTCCACGCGGCGATCGCGTGCCCGGTGGCGGTTGGCGCGTACCAGCCGTGCGACGCCTCGTTGATGGCGTACGGCGCCGCCACGCACTGCAGCAGCATCTTGGCCTTGCCAAAGCGATCGGCCGGGAATGGCTGGCCCATGCCCTCCAGCACGCCGCGCAGGCTGGTCACCAGCAGTTCGCGCGCCAGGATCACCACCACCATCCACGCCGCCACGCCGCTGCCCGAACCATCGGCGGGCGCGGCCAGCCCAGGCGAGGCCAGAAACACGAAGGTTCCGAGCACAAGCACCTTGTCCACAAAGGGATCCATCACGCGGCCGAAGGGCGTGATGGCGTTCCACTTGCGCGCCAGGTACCCATCCAGCACATCGGTGAGCCCGGCCACGATGAAGATGATGATGGCCCAGCATCCGGGCGTGCCCCGATCGGCATACGGCAGCGCGCCGATCCACCCGAGCAGCGACAGACACCCGATCGACATGACGAAGCGCAGCGAGGTGATGGCGTTCGGCAGGGTGTGCCACCAGGTGACGGGCATGCCGTAGCGTAACCACCGCTCGCGGCCCACGGCGGCGCGTCAACTACCGGTGGTGGAACGGCGACCGAACGCCCCATCACCTTGCGGGTTCCACACCTGCCGCATACCTTCCCGCGCTCCATCGGAGCCCGCGTCGCGGGCCCGCGTTCGGACCTTGCCTGACCGCGCTCGCAACCGCCTCATGAACCCGACAGATCAGCTCGCTTCCGCGCCCCTGATGCCGTTCTACGTTGCCGCTGCGATCGCAGCCGCCGGCCTGCTGCTTGTGCTGCGACCCGGCCGCGCCGCCATGCGCCGCGCAGGTGCCGTGATCGGCCTTGCAGGCTTCGGCATGCTGATGGCCCAGGGCCTGAAGCTGGCCGGCCCCTCCGACGGCAGCGTCAGCACGCCCTTCTACATGGCGTTCTCCGCCATCGGCATCATCGGTGCCGTGCGCGTGATCACGCATCCGCGCCCGGTGTTCGCGGCCATCTACTTCGTGCTCACGGTGCTTGCCGCGGGCGGCATCTTCCTGATGCTGCAGGCCGAATTCCTGGCCTTTGCGCTGATCATCGTGTACGCGGGCGCCATCCTGATCACCTACATGTTCGTGCTGATGCTTGCGCACCAGAGCCCCGAGGACGAGATCGGTCGCATCGGCGCGGAAGACTACGACCGCATTCCGCGCGAGCCGCTGGTTGCAACGCTGCTCGGCTTCTTCCTGATGGCGTCGCTTGGCTCGGTGATCGAGCGCGCGCCGGAGCTGGCCATGGAGAACGCGGCCATCGCGCAGTCGCGCGCCACCGCTGATCGCGCGGCCGCGCTGCAGAAGCTGCCCAACACCATGCTGCAGCAGGCCAAGGCGAAGGAGCCCACCGCCACCGGCCTTGCACGCGATGCGGGCGGACTGGCCTCGGCAACCGATGGCGCCATGGTGCAGGTGCGCGTGAACGCCGAAGGCGACGCGGTGCGCACCGTGCAGGTGGATCCCGCCGACGCCGTGGACAACGTGCAGATGGTGGGCCTGGATCTGGTTGCGAAGTATCCGGCCAGCCTGGAGCTTGCCGGCGTGATCCTGCTCATGGCCATGTTCGGCGCCGTGGTGCTGGCGCGCCGACAGATCGAGCTGGGCGACGATGAGCGACGCAAGGCTGCCGGCATGGGCAGCATGGTGCTGGATGTTCCCGAGACCGAGCGAGGTGGCGCATGATGCATCTGCTGGCTGATGCCGCACCCGCGATGGCCCCCACGCAGGGCGTCACCATCGCGCTGGTGCTGAGCGCGGCGCTGTTCACCGTGGGCCTGATCGGCTTCCTGGTGCGCCGCAACATGATCCTGATGTTCCTGTGCACCGAGCTCATGCTGCAGGCCGCGGGCATCGCCTTCATCGCCTTCGGCCGCATGCGCATGGACACCTCCGGACAGGTGTTCGTCATCTTCATCCTCACGGTGGCCGCCGCCGAAGCCGCGCTGGCGCTGGGACTGGTGGTGCTGCTGTACCGCCGCCGCGAAACGCTGAGCGCCGAGGCCTGGCAGGAGCTGCACGAACAATGATGCTTCCCTCGCTGATGCTTGCACTGAACGACGCCGCGGCCGGTCACGGCTCGCTGGCCGATGCGGTGATCCCGAAGGCCGTGGCCGCGCCCGAACTGCGCTGGGCCGGATGGATCCTGCTGCTGCCCGCCATCTCCGCCGTGCTGTGCACGCTGCTTGCGGTGCTGCGCACCAAGAGCAAGCTGCCCGCGCTGATCACGGTGCTGTCGCTCGGCACCTGCTTCGCGATGGTGCTGAAGCTGTACCTGAGCCGCGGCCCCGACGCGGGCCCGGTGGTGGTGCACCTGTGGGACTGGATGAACTTCAGCTGGGGCGGCGGACCGTGGAAGAGCTTCCAGGCCGACATCAGCCTGTACATCGACAGCCTCACCATGCTGTGGATGCTGTTCGTCACCGGCCTCGGCACGCTGATCGCCGTGTACGCCAGCGAATACATGGAAGGCGAGCGCGGCGCGGGCTACTGCCGCTTCTTCTTCGGCGTCAGCATCTTCCTGCTCGCCATGAGCGCGCTGGTGATGGCCGACAACCTGCTGCTGCTGTATCTGGGTTGGGAAGGCGTGGGTCTGGCCAGCTACCTGCTGATCGGCTTCTACTATCAGAAGCCCTCCGCGGTGGCCGCCGGCAAGAAGGCCTTCATCATGAACCGCATCGGCGACCTGGGCCTCGCGATCGGCATCTGGCTGATCTGGGTCAACTACGGGTCGATCGAGTTCAACACGCTGTTCCAGGCCTTCGGCGACGCCGCGCGCGGCGTGGGTGGCTGGGACCGCTCGCTGATCCCCTTCTGCCTCATGCTGGGCGCCTTCGGCAAGAGCGCGCAGTTGCCGCTGTTCACGTGGCTGCCCGACGCGATGGAAGGCCCAACGCCGGTCAGCGCGCTCATTCACGCCGCCACCATGGTGACGGCCGGCGTGTACCTGATCGCGCGCATGCAGCCGCTGTTCACGCTGCATCCCGATGCCATGGCCACCGTGGCGTGGGTGGGCGCGCTCACCGCGCTGCTGAGCGCCACCATCGGCATGGCGCAGTACGACATCAAGCGCGTGTTCGCCTACAGCACCGTGAGCCAGCTCGGCTACATGTTCATGGGCCTTGGCGTTGGCACGGCGTTCGGCGCCTCCTATCACGTGTTCACGCACGCGTTCTTCAAGGCGCTGCTCTTCCTTACGGCCGGCGCCGTGATGCACGGCTTCGCGGGCCAGCTCGATCTGCGTCGCCTGTCGGGTCTGCGCAAGGTGCCGGGTTTCGGCATCGTGTGCTGGACCATGCTGGTCGGCTGCCTGTGGCTGTCGGCCTTCCCCTACACCGCGGGCTTCTTCTCGAAGGACCTGATCCTGGTGCAGGCGATGAGTCAGCCGCGCTTCCAGGTGCTGGGCTGGATCGGCCTGTTCACCGCGGCGCTGACCGCGTACTACACCTTCCGCGTGTGGTTCCGCGTGTGCGCGGGTCCGGTGTCGTATGTGCCGGGTGAAGATGCGCACGCGCACGATGACCACGGCGATCACGGCCATGACGCCAAGGGGCACGATGCGCACGCTGGCGAATTCCATCCGCACGCGCCGCGCTTCGCCATCAACGGCGTGCTGCTGCTGATCTGTCTCGGCGCGATCCTGTCGGGTATCCCCGGCATTCAGGCGCTGCGCGGCCAGCACAACTGGGTGCAGGAGATGGTCTATCACTCGAGCGCCGTGCGCGCCTCGGGCGTGGATCACGTGACCACGCCGGTGGCGTTCGGTCTGGATCCCCACGGCGTGGTGAGCGTGTTCGGCATCAGCGCGGCCATCGGCGGCATCCTGATCGCGCTGTGGCTGCACCTGCTCGACCGACGCATGGCCGATCGCATCCGCACCGCCCTGCTGTCGAACGGCCTCACGCGGTGGCTGCCCACCGGCATGGAGAACAAGTGGTACTTCGATGAGATCTACCACGCGCTGTTCCGGTTGCCGATGTGGATCACCAGCCACCTGCTGCACTTCTTCGATCGTCACTTCATCGATGGCCTGCTGGTGAACGGCATCGGCCGCGTGCCGGTGATGGTGGGTCGACTGTTCCAGCCGCTGTACAACGGCGCGCTGCAGGGCTACGCCACCTCGATGGCGGGCGGTCTCATCCTGGTGCTGGCGTGGGTTGCCTGGCGATGGCTGGGCGCTGGAGGCGTGTCATGAACCCTGCAATCCTGATCATCATGGCGCTCGCGGGCGCGGTCGCGACGGGCGTGGGCCCCTCGCGCTGGGCCAAGTGGACCGCCTTCCTCAGCACGATGGCCATCTTCGCGGTCAGCGTGGTGTTCGCGGTGCAGTTCCCCGAATGGCGCACCGGCAAGTACTGGCCCAACGTGGATGACGGCAGCGCCATGAAGGCGTTCGGCATCAACCTGCAGATGGGCGGCGATTCGGTGAACATGCTGCTGCTGCTGCTCACCACCTTCATGATGCCGCTCACCGTGGCGGGCAGCTTCAGCGCCATCACCGAGCGCGTGCGCGAGTACTACGGCTGGTTCATGCTGCTCGAGGCAAGCATCCTGCTCGCCTTCCTGAGCCAGAACCTGATCACCTTCTACGTGGGCTACGAGTTCACGCTGGTGCCCATGTTCTTCCTGATCTCGATCTGGGGCGGCCAGGAGCGACGCACCGCGGCGATCAAGTTCTTCCTGTTCACCTTCCTGGGCAGCATCTTCACGCTGGCGGCGGGCATCTACGTGGCCTCGCGCGCCGCCGACGCAACCGGCGCGTGGGACTTCAGCATCGCCGCGCTCACCAAGTTCGGCAGCGAGCAGTTGAGCGAGCGCGAGCAGTTCTGGGTGTTCCTTGGACTGATGGCGGGCTTCGCGGTGAAGACCCCCACCTTCCCGGTGCACACCTGGCTGCCCTGGGCGCACGACCAGGCACCGACGGGCGGCAGCGTGGTCCTTGCGGCCGTGCTGCTCAAGCTCGGCACCTACGGCGTGTATCGCATCGCGCTGCCCATGGCTCCGGCCGGCGGCGTGGCAACGGCCACCTTCTTCGGCGTGCTGGGCATCCTGGCCATCGTGGTGACCGCCATGATCTGCTGGGTGCAGACCGACGTGAAGAAGCTGATCGCGTACTCGTCGGTCAGCCACATGGGCTTCGTCATCATGGGCCTGTTCGCCTTCAACCCAGTGGGCATGCAGGGCGCGGTGATGTACATGGTCAGCCACGGTCTCTCGACCGGCGCGCTGTTCCTGTGCATCGGCATGATGTACGAGCGCTTCCACACCAAGGACATGGAGCAGATGAGCGGCCTGGCCCGGTACATGCCGGTGTGGGGCTGCTTCATGGTGCTGTTCACGCTGGCAAGCCTGGGCCTGCCCGGCCTGAACGGTTTCGTGGGCGAGTTCCTGTGCCTGATGGGCACCTTCGTGGCCGAGCACGATCAGCCCTCCGGCTATCCCGGCGTGATGGGTCCGTGGTTCGCGGTGGTGGCTGCCGTGGGCCTGATCCTTGGCGCCATGTACCTGCTCATCATGATCGGCAAGGTGGTGTGGGGTCCGCTGAAGGTGCCGGGCGCCTCGGCTGATCCGCACGAGCACGCGCACGGGGATCAGGGACATGGCGCGCTGTCGCGCGACCTGAACTTCCGCGAGGTGGCCATCCTGCTGCCCATCGCGGCGGCATGCCTGGTGACCGGCCTGTATCCGCGCATGATGCTCGACGTGACCGAGCCAAGCGTGCGCGAGGCCCTGATCAGCTATCCCGAGCGCGTGAACCAGTACAACGCCGAGCGCGGCAAGGTGAATCCTTCCGCGAAGGCCAAGGTTGCCGCCATCACGACCACTTCCACGGAGGCTGCGCGATGAGCGCCACCACCAGCATCGTCGAGCGTCTCGGTTCGCTCACCCCGCAGATGTTCGTGTTCGCGGGCAGCGTGGTGGTGAGCGTCACGGGCCTCAGCCCCTCGCGAACCCTGCGCAACGCCACGCCGCTGCTGGCGGGCCTGTCGCTGGTGCTGGCGCTGGTGGCGCAGATCCAGGGCTGGGGTGGCCATGTCACCACCGGTCTGCTGCTGCCCTCGATGGGCCTGTACGCCAACGGCCTCACGCTGCTCATGGGCATCGGTCTGGTGGCGCTTGCCACGGGCCTGATCGACCGTCGCTACGAGGATGCCGTTGCGCGCGGCGTGACGCAGTTCGATCCCATTCGCGTGGTGCGCGGCGAATTCTTCGCGTTCATGCTGCTCAGCCTTTGCGGCGTGCTGCTGATTCCGGCAAGCCCCGACCTGATCTGGCTGTTCCTGGCGCTGGAACTCACCAGCCTGCCCACCTACATCATGGTGGCCATGAGCCGCGGCACGCGTCGCGCGCAGGAAGCCGCCGTGAAGTACTTCTTCCTTGGCGCGCTCAGCACCGCGATCATGGTGTACGGCTTCGCCCTGCTGTATGGCAGCACCGGCTCGCTGCAGCTCACCGAGATCAAGAGCGCGCTCGCCGCGCAGAGCGCCATGGGCGGTATCGACTCGATCGGCCTGATCGGCCTGCTGCTTGTCACGCTTGGACTGTGCTTCAAGCTGGCCGCCGCACCGATGCACTTCTACGCGCCCGACGTGTACGAAGGCGCCGCCGCGCCGGTCACCGGCTTCCTGGCCTTCGTGCCCAAGATCGCCGGCTTCACCGCCCTGCTGCTGGTGCTGGATGCAGC
>CAIPQY010000243.1 GCA_903867275.1 uncultured bacterium
CCGCCATGCGCACCAGTGTCCGATGGATCAACGACTATCTCGATCGCCCCGCCACCGCCGAGGAGCAGGCCGACGCGCTCACCGCCGCCGGCTTCAACTTTGATGGTCGCGAGACGCTGCCCGACGGTGCCATTCAGCAGGAGATCGAGACCACCAGCAATCGCGGCGACTGCCTGTGCCATCTGGAACTGGCGCGCGAGCTGGCCGCCGCCACCGGTCGCACCGTGAAGGTGCCCGCCGAGCGCGCAACGGCCAAGGGCCCCGCCGCCAGCACGCTGGCCAAGGTCAGCAACGCCGACACCACGGGTTGCCCCCGCTACAGCGCGCGCGTGATCCGCGGCGTGAAGGTGGGCCCCAGCCCCGAGTGGATGCAGCAGCGCCTGCGCGACGCCGGCCAGCTGCCGCGCAACAACCTGGTGGACTGCACCAACTTCGTGCTGCTTGAGATGGGCCAGCCCACGCACGTGTTCGACCTGAGAAAGCTGCGCGGCGCCGAGATTCGCGTGCGGCGCGCCACTGCGGGCGAGCCCTTCCTGCCGCTTGGCGAGCATGCGCAAACGATCAAGCTTTCGCCCGCCGACCTGGTGATCGCCGACGCCGAGCGTCCGGTGGCGCTGGCTGGCGTGAAGGGCGGCGCGGATTCATCGGTGGATGACACCACCACCGACATCCTGCTGGAAGCCGCCACCTTCAGCCCCACGCTGGTGCGACAGATGAGCCGTCGCCACCAGATCGCAAGCGACAGCAGCAAGCGCTTCGAGCGCGGCGTGCATCCGGCGTCGATCGACGCGGCGGCCGAGCGACTGGCGTGGCTGATTCTGCAGACCGCCGGCGGCGAACTGTGCAGCGGCGTGATCGAGGCCAGCGGCCCCATGCCCGCGCCGCGCACCGTGCACATGCGACCGGCCCGCTGCCGCACGCTGCTTGGCATCGAGCTGAGCGAGGCCGACATGATGAAGTCGCTCGCCGCGCTGGGCTTTGCGCCCACCAAGCAGGGCGACGCGCTGGTGTGCACCGTGCCGCCGCAACGCATGGACATCGAGCGCGAAGTGGACTTGATCGAGGAAGTGATCCGCCTGCTCGGCACCGACAGCCTGCCAGTGGGCGATTCGATTCGCATTCGCACCGCCAGCCCCGACTCGAAGGTGATCGCCGCCGAGCGCACCAAGGATCTGCTGGCTGGACTGGGCTTTGTGGAGTGCGTCACGCACGCGTTGGTGCCCGAGCGCGTGGCGCAGGCGTTCCTGCCCACCGGTCACAACGCCCTGCGCGTGGATGACGAGCGAGCGGGTGGCACGCCCTGTCTGCGACCCGCCGCGCTGACCGGCCCGCTGGTGTCGCGCAAGCTGAACGCCGACCGCGGCATGACCAAGGGCCTGCGCATGTTCGAATTGGCGCATGCCTTCGACCTGGCCGCCGGTGGTGCACACCGCGAGTGGCTGGCGCTTGGCCTGATGGCCGACGCCACCGACGCAAGCGAGGGCTTCCGAACCATGCGCGGCGTGCTGGATCGACTGGCGCACGAGATCGCCGGCGCCACGCTGACCGTGCAACCCGCGGCAGCAGGTGGCGGCCTGGATCCCGCGGCCGATGTGCTGCTCGATGGCAAGCCGATCGGACGCGTGGGTCTGCTGTCGGCCTCTGCCGCAGCAAGCGTGGGCCTGGACATCGCCGTGGCCGTGGCCGAGATCGCGCTGCAGCCGCTGCTGTCGCGCTTTCCACCCGAGCGCCCCGCCGCCGCGCTGCCCGCCTTCCCGAGCATCGAGCGCGACATCAGCGTGGTGGTGCCCGAAGCCACGCCGTGGGAGAAGGTGGAGCACATCGTGGCCGCCGCCAAGCTGGCGCACCTTGAGTCGCTGGCCTACATCGGCGCCTATCGCGGCAAGCAGGTTGGCGAAGGTCGCAAGAGCCTGACGATGCGCCTGGTGTTCCGCAAGCACGACGGCACGCTGCGACGCGAGGATGTGGACGCGATCGTGGCCACCGCCACCGCTTCGCTGCAGACGTCGCTCGGCGCGGAGCTGCGCGCCTGATGCAGCGCTTCGCAGACATCACGCTGGCCGACTTCGCGCAGCGTCTGGCCGACAAGGTGCCTTCGCCGGGTGGTGGCGCCGTGGCGGCCGTCACGCTGGCGCACGGTGCGGCGCTTGGCGCCATGGTGCTTCGCTACACGGTGGGCCGCGCCAACTTCGCCGCGCATGAGGCGGCCAACACCGCCACGCTCGCCGAACTGGATGACATGCGCGCACAAGCATTGGCGCTTGCCGATCGCGACGCCGCCGCCTACGCGCATCTCTCTTCGCTGTGGAAACTGCCCGAAAGCGACGCCACGCGCGTGCGCGACTACGCCGCCGCCGTGCAGGAAGCGATCGACGCGCCGCTGGCCATCGTGCAACTGGCTGCACGCGCGTGCGAACTGCTGCACGCCCTGCCTGCGCGCACCAACGCGCGCCTCGGCAGCGATCTGGTGATCGCCGCCAACCTCGCGGCACTGGCCGCCGATGCGGCGGCCTGGAACGTGCGCGTGAATCTTCCTTCGCTCGCCGATGCCACGCGCGCAGCCACGCTTGGCAGCGACACCGACGCGAAGGTGCATGCCGCGCAGCGCATGGCCGCGGAAGCCGTGCAGGCCATCACACAAGCCGCAAAGGGCGCGTGAACATGCCGCCGTGGCTCGGGCTTGCGCTGCTGCTCATGCTGGCGCTTGGCGCGTTCATGCTGTGGGGCGGCTTCGCCATCGCGTGGGATGCCACGCATCCCCCGCGCAAGGGATTGGCATGGGCGCTGGCCACCAAGCGCCCCGCTTCACCGGATGATCTGCAACTGGAATCGCGCGAGACCTCGCTGCCCGGCCTTGATGGCGTGCCCTGCCCCGCGTGGCACGTGCGTGGCGCGGGTGGCGCTGATGCGCCCGTGCTGCTGATGGTGCATGGATGGGGCCGCTCGCGATGGGATTCGCTTGCGCGCATCGCCCCGCTGCTGCCCTGCATTCGCGAGGCGTGGCTGCCCGACCTGCCCGCGCACGGTGAACACGACGGCTCGCGCAGCTGGGTGGGCGTGCGCGAACCCGAAGCCGTGGCCGCCATGCTTGGCGAGATCGCCGAGCAATGCCCCGGCACTCCGGTGCTGGTGTGCGGCCACTCGCTTGGTGCGGGCGTGGCGCTTCGTGGCGCGGCGCGTGCGGCCAAGGGCGGCGTGCCGGTGGCGGGCGTGATCATGCTCAGCCCCTACCGCGACCTGCATTCGCCGCTGCCCGGGCGACTGGCGCTGCGCGATCTGCCCGTGCAGCCCTTCACCGCGCTGGCCGTGTGGATGCTGCGTCGCGTGGGTTGCATGGACGAGCCGCTTGAACGCGATGCCGCCGCGATCGCGCTGCCCACCTTCATCGCCACATGCGAAGACGACGCCATCTCGCCCGCCGCCGATGCCACCATGATCGAGGAAGCCATGCCCAACGCCACGCTGCTGGTGCTGCCCGGCGACCGTCACGACGATCCGGGCGCAGCCGACCCGCAGCGCTTCGCCGACAGCATGCAGGCGTTCGTGCGCGGGCTCAGTTCGTCTTCGCGGGCCTGAGCAGGCGCGTGCGGGTGAACAATCCGTTCGACACCGCGCGCATGTCCCACTGCATGGGGCCGAAGGCGTTCTGCAGGCTCTTCACGTCGAGTTCCTTCAGCGAGTCCACCAGGCCGGTGGGCAGGTCCAGGCCCACCGAGTCGGCGATGTCGCGCTGGTCCTTGGGCACCATGTTGCGCTCGTAGCGCGAGGCCGATGCGATCAGGCTCTTGCGGCTCACTTCGAGCGTGGCCACCAGATCGGTGTAGCCCCAGCCGAGCACCGGCTGCGTGCCCACGGCGGCCAGCGCCTGCTTGCACGCGGGCGTGTCGCCAAGTGCACCATCGCCGCCGCGCAGGCACTGTTCCACCACCGGCGTGGCACCCATGTAGAACATGCCGCCGCCAAACCCGAAGCTGGTCTCGCCGCCGTCGGCGCTGAACACGGTGTTGCCGTTGAAGTCGCGTGGCTCGAAGCCCGCCTCGGGCAGGAACAGGTTCATCAGGCCGGTCACGGCCTGCTCGTCGCG
>CAIPQY010000244.1 GCA_903867275.1 uncultured bacterium
ACCGTTCCGGCGAAGTTGCTCTCGGCCGTGCCCTGCACCTGGCCGCCCTGCACCTGCACGAGCGCGTGCTCGCCATGCACGCTCCACGCGGCGGGCGAGAGGTTGTCCTCGAAGCGCACGGCGCGCAGCGTGACGCAGCCGCCGAGCAGGTAGGCGCCACCACCGGACACGGACGCCTCGTTCGCCGTGAAGTCGCCGCGATCCATGCGGATCGTGGCCCCCTCCGCGTACAAGCCGCCGCCCCAGGCGCCGCTCACCACGCGATTGCCGCGAATGGCGGTGTCGGACAGGTCCACGGTGCCCAAGCGGGCACTCAGTCCACCGCCGAAGGTGCCAGCGGCGTTGTCCTGCAGCGCGCAGCCATCGAGTCGGACATCGCTGCGCTCCGACTGCAGCGCGCCGCCCTCGATGCCTGCACGATTGCCGATGAATCCGCACTGCTCGAAGCGCACATGCGCATCGACCACGCGCGCACCACCGCAGTTGCCCACGAATCGGCACGCGGTGAAGCGGGCCGCACCGTCCAGCACGGACGCCCCACGACCCGCTTCTCCACGGCCGCACTGAAAGCTGATGCCATCGAACTGCACGGAGCCGCCACGCACCATGGCGATGGGGCCTTCCGCGCCGTCACCCACGATGCGCGTGGCTTCGGCGCCACCCACACCCCAGATGTGCACGGTTCGGTCCTGCAGCACGATGCGCTCCCGGTACATGCCGGGGGCAAGCAGGATCGTCGCGCCGTCACCGACGCCGTCGATCGCCTGCTGAATGGTCTTGTAGTCGCCTGGCACGCTGACGGCGCCACGCATGCTCTCGGCGAAGGAGCTGGTCCATGCCTGCTCGGTCTCGTCGGAAGCAAGGGTCGCGCTGCGCGCGCTGCCCAGGAATGATCCGTTCATGAACGCCGCGAAGGCCGCGGCCGTGGCGACCGAGAGCGTGAGCACGCCCCATGCCCGCCGGCGTCGCGCATCCGCGTTGGGTACCTGCACCAGAGTCTCGCTGATCGGATCCATGGTTCGTCTCCTGTCCACGCGGCCACCGCCGCGTTCCGTCCACGTCGCTTGCATCACACCGTCACACAGGAATCTGATCTGGGTCCCTCTCGCTCCGTCGGTCGGGCGCGACCCTCCTCGCGTCCGACCCCCCCGTCCCAAGTGCCTCGGCCCCTCAGCCGAAGCGCCCTTTCCTTCGTTCCTTCGGACGTTTCCCGCGTCCAAGGACCCTTTCATTCCGCCTGACGGGCCCACCCTCCTGGGCTCGTCGGGCAACACCCACACGATCGGATTCCGCTGCGCCAATGCAAGTGATTTGTGTGTTCTGGCGCTTCCGCACGCGCGGAATTCACGCCACAAATCGCTTGACAGGGGTTTCGGCGCATTCGAGGGGCGACTGAAGACGGTCCACGAGATTTCCTGCAGAATGCGCCCCATGCCCTGCGCGCCACGGTTCTTGCGACATTGCCTGCCCGCGCTGCTTGCGCTGGCGAGCACACTGATCGTCGCCTGTTCCGAGCGACCCCATCGCTTCGACTGCTACCCACAACCCATGTCCACGCGCGCGCTGGCGCAGGCGGGTCTGAAGAGCGACCCCAACGCGTGGGCATGCATCGACAAGGCACACGATGCCTATCTGGAGCAGTGGCAGCAGATCATGGCCGACGATGCCGCGCGACTCAGCGATCGCATCCGCGTGATCTCCGATCCGTTCCAGGGTGGTGACCGCAACGGTTGGCTGAACGATCTGCAGACGGTGCAGGGCTTCGAGCGCAGCCACGCCACCATCCTGAA
>CAIPQY010000245.1 GCA_903867275.1 uncultured bacterium
CTTCACCTTCCTTCTCGGGTACTCTATATTGGATACTCGCAGTTTGTCGTGCCACAGGTTTACTATGGGGGAAGACCCTCAAGACTCGTAAGGAGTTGTTCCGGCATTTAGACAAACTCCACCGGTGGATCACTGCTAGGGGAAAAGTTCTTCGAGTTATCAGGTCTGACAACGAGTTTATGAAAACCGTGATAACTGAATGGCTGCTTGACAAGCCCGGCATGAAGCCTTCGGCGCGGTCGACCTGCACCACCAGGGCGCCGCCCTCGTAGCGCTGCGCTGCGCCAGTGACCAGTTCGCCCTGACGCTTCACGAATTCCTCGAGCAGGCTGTTGCGCTCTTCCTCGCGGAACTTCTGGATCATCACCTGCTTGGCGGTCTGCGCGGGAATGCGACCCATGGCCGACAGCGAGATCTCCTCCTGGCCGCCTTCGGGCAGGTTGCGCCAGATGCGCAGGCCACCATTCAGGCGATCCATCTCACAACCGAACTCCTCCAGATCGAGACTGTTGAAGTGCTTGCGCGCGGCGCTGATCATGGCCTGCTCGAGATCGGTGATCAGGATCTCGCGGTCGATGTTGCGGTCGCGGGCGATGCTGTCGAGGATGCGGAGTGTTTCGCTGTTCATGGTGTGACCTGCCTTGCTTGGGATGGTTGGATGTCTGGATGTGCCGACGCTGAAGTGAAGGCCGCGAAAACGAGCGCGGGTCACGCTCGGCGCGGCGCCGCGGCGTGACCCGTCCACTGACCGCACCTTTCGGTGGGCCCAGACGCCTGGATGGGGACCGCTACAGGGCGGCCTCCTCAAGGCGGCTCTCGAACACCGTCGGCATGCCGACGGGATTCCCAACCACGACCTGGACGCGGAGGCGCGTCATCGGACGTGGGGGTTGGGCGAAGCGATGTTCATGCGATGAATCATTCGGTTCGAATTCGAGTGGCGGACGAGCCCGATCACACGAAGGATCGGGAGGAGGCGGATTGTAGCGGAAATCCGCATTTTTCTCAACTGCACCGCATGCATGGGCCTTCTGCGGCCAACGGCGGCCCATTGCTACGCTCGAAGCATGTCTGGATCGCCCGCCCTGCGCTGGATCACCCTGTTCGCAACCACCCTTCTGCTCGCTGCAGGCGCGTCGGCACAGGCCCCGGCCAAGGGCTTTGGCCTGCCGGGCATCGGTGCCAAGGCCGCCAAGGCCGAGCCCACCGACAGCGCGAGCGTGGTGAAGGCAGAACTGGTGCAGGCCGCAGAGACCGCGGCGCCGGGCGGCGACCTGCTGGTGGCGGTGCGCCTCACGATCCAGCCGGGCTGGCACCTGTGGTGCCACGCGACGCAGGCGAAGGCGTTGCCGGGCGCATCGGTGTTCGATGGCGCCATCTTCTCGTCGCTGGCGATCGCGCCGACCGATGGCGCGCTGCGCCTGCGCGGCGCACAGTGGCCCGCACCCACGGCGGCGAAGGCCGATCTGGGCGAAGGCCCGAACGACTACGCGGTGTATGAAGGATCGGTCACGGTGTACGCGCGCATCGGCGTGGACAAGAAGGCCACCGGTTCGGTGAAGGCCACGCTCACGCTTTCGCTGCAGGCCTGCAACGAACGCAACTGCCTCGCACCCGCCGAGATCGAGCTGCCGCTCGCCGTGCAGGCGCAGCCCGGCGCCGCACCGGCCACCACCGGCGCCGCGTTCGCGGGCTTCGATCCCGCGAAACTGGTGATGGCGTCGGCGGTCGATGCTCCGCCGCAGGCGAAGGGCGCCATCGAGGACGACGGCACGATCCACTTCGATTTCTTCGGCAACGCGTTCACGATCGATCCACGCGGCCTGGGCATCCTGCTGGTGCTGGTGGTGGCCTTCTTCGGCGGCATGCTGCTCAACTTCACCCCCTGCGTGCTGCCGGTGATTCCGCTGAAGATCATGTCGCTCAGCGCGGCGGCCGGCGATCGCGTGCGTTGCCTGCGACTGGGACTGGTGATGAGCGCGGGCGTGGTGGCGTTCTGGTTGCTGCTCGGTTTGCTGGTGGGTGGCCTGAGCGACTTCACCACCTCGAATCAGCTGTTCCAGTATCCGCTGTTCACGATCGGCCTCGGGCTGTTCATCGCCGTGATGGCCTTCGGCATGGCGGGCTTCTTCAGCGTGAACCTGCCGCAGTGGGTGCACTCGATCGACGCGAGCCACGAGACCATGGGCGGCAGCTTCGTGATGGGCATCATGACCGCGGTGCTGAGCACGCCCTGCACCGCACCGCTGATGGGCGCCGCGGCGGGCTGGGCCGCGGCGAGCGGAAGCCTGGCCACCGTGCTGACCGTGTTCGGCACCATCGGCACGGGCATGGCGGCGCCGTATGCGCTGCTGAGCGCGTTCCCGCAGATGGCGCGCAGCATGCCACGCAGCGGACCGGCGAGCGATGTGGTGAAGCAGGTGATGGGCCTGCTGCTGATGGCGGCCGCGGCGTTCTTCATCGGCGCGGGCGTGAACGGCTGGCTGCCCGTGCCCAGCATGGTGCACTGGTGGATCGTGGGCGGCTTCGGCGTGGCTGCCGGACTGTGGATGGCCTGGCGCACGCTGCGCATCACGCGAAGCCTTGCGCGCCGCGTGGCGTTCGTGTCGCTGGGATTGCTCATGGCCCTCGTCAGCGCGGGCGTGACGCGCGAACTGGGCATGGATCATGGCCGCATCGCGTGGGTGCGCTACAGCGCGCAGGCGCTCGAGCAGGCCAGGAGCGATGGTCGCGTGGTGCTGCTCGACTTCACCGCCGAGTGGTGCCTGAACTGCAAGGCGCTCGAGAAGGCGGTGCTGGATCGCACCGAGGTGGCCGCGGCCATCTCGCAGCCCGGCGTGACGGCGCTGAAGGTGGACATCACCAGCCGCTCCAGCGATGGCTGGAACCTGCTGCACGCGTACGACCGCGTGAGCATTCCGCTGCTGGTGGTGCAGAAGGCCGACGGCACGGTGACGCTGAAGAGCGACGCCTACACGCCCGAGCAGGTGCTCACGGCGCTGAAGCAGGCGCTGGCGAAGTGACTCGCCCCGCCAGCATCTCGGCCTCCATGCGATCGCGCGGCGCGAGTCGCGCCAGCGGATCGAGCGCGAACGAATCGTCGGCGCGCAGCGCGGCGGTGGCGTACACGCGCGACTCCACGGCGTACATGGCCGGCTCCTGACGCGCTAGCGCATTCGCCAGGCGCGCCGCTCGCAGCCAGGCTGCCGAGGCGCGCGGATCGAATGCCGTCACGTCGAGCGCACGCTGCAGCGCATTGACCAGATCCGCCTTCCTCGTCGAGGCGCTTGCGCGCACTTCCCATGCCAGAGCGGCCGCGTGCAATGCATCGAGATGCGACGCCTGCTGCAGACCAGCGCCCCTGCGCGCGGCATCGTCGGCATCCTTCGCCGCGGCCAGCGCCAGCGCCATGCCCTCGGGCGAACCAAGTCCCTGCACCGCCGCGGCACGCAGCATCTGATCGCTGGCCAGCAGGCGACTCCACGGACGCAACGCATCCGCGGCGTTCACGCGCGCCTTCACGGGTTCGATGCCCGAACCGGCGCGCATGGATGCGGCCAGCTGCGCGGCGGCGTCACCCATCGCGCTCTCCATGCGTCGATGCGCCGACCAACCCAGCGCACAGACCAGGCACGCGAAACCGGCCGCCGACGCGGCGGTCACGCGCCATGCCATGCGCGGCGTGCGGCGAAGTTCCTCCGCGTCGGGCTGCAGTGCATGCGGCGGCACCGCGGCACCAAGCATCACCAGCAGCCACGCGCACGAACCCGGATTCCACAGCGTCATCTCCACCTGTCCCTGGCACAGCATCACCAGCGCGGCGGGGAACAGCATGTGCGCGCCACACGAGCGCGCGGACCACAGTCGCGGCATCAGCGTGACGGCGGTGCCTGCCCAGGCGATGCCGCCCACCAGTCGCACCATGAGCGAGGTGGCATCCAGCGTGTGGATTTCCGCCTGCAGGCTGAACGCCATCGCTACCAGCACGGCGAGCATGGTGATGCGCTGCGCCAATCCGTCGCGCGATTCGGGTGCGGGCAGCGGCGTTGGTTCCATCGCTGCGCCGCGCGCCGACCACACAAGCATGGCCAGGGCCGCGGCGATCCACGCCAGACTCGCCACGCCCAGCTGCGACATCCAGTCAGCGAACGCCGCATGCGCGCTCTGCACGATCTCCACCGCATCCATGGGGCGCAGTCGCGCGCTGGCGTCCTTGAATCCCTCGGGTCCGGTGCCGATCAACGGATGCTCGCGCCAGGCGCTCCACGCGGTCTGCAGGTAGTGCCAGCGGAACAGCAGACTGCGCTCGCCGGGCATCACGCCGGCCAGCGCCAACGCCCGCCCCATCGCCGCCAGCGCCGACGCCGCAACCAGTCCGAGCGACGCCGCCACCAGCAGTCCGGGGCGCACGCGCATCCATCGCAGCACCGCCACCGCGGCCATGCCGATGCACAGCGCCGCGATGGCGCCCTTGCTGCCGTTCATCAGCACCGCCACCGCGCACGCGGCGGAGAGGAACCCCCACGACACGCTCTCCTTGCGCTCGGAGCGCGGCAGCCCGGCGATGGCCGCTGCCGCCACCGCCAGCACGCCCGCGAAGATGTTGGAGAGCCCGAACCAGCCGGTCATCTCGCGCTGCTCGAGCCGACGCACGTAGCTCATGGCCTGCGGGCCGGTGGGATCCCAGCCGCGATCATCGAAGAACGCCGCATCGCGACCCGCGGCGTGGAAATACGCGACGGTGCTCGGCTGCTCCTGGAACCACTGCCACGCGCCGCGCGCAAGCCACAGGCAGCACACGCCAAGCAGCGTGGCCACCATCGCGCTCCACGCCAGACGCGCCTGCTGTCGCGGATTGCGCGCCACCGCCACGGCCGCCGCGCACGCGATCCACGCCACGATCCAGTTCCAGCCGCGCCACCCGATCGCGCCGAAGGTGCTCTCGCTGCCCAGTCGCAGCACCACCACCCCCAGTGCAGCGAGCGCCACCAGCATCGCGGCGCGGCCCGCGAACAGGAAGAGCAGCGCGGCACTCACCGCGGCGATGCCCGCGTCGATCAGCAGGCTTCCAGCAGGACCAAGTCCCGCGTAGGCGCTCGGATCGAGCACCGGATCCACATCGAACCATGGCTGCGGCGTGAAGGCCACCAGCGTGCGCAGGCACACCAGCGCCGCAAGCGCCGCACCCAGCATGGCCGGCCACGCGCGCTTCATCGCTTCAGGATTCCTTCGGCCCATGCCAGCACCGCCACCGCCAGCAGCGTCTGCGCCAGCAGCAGGCAGGCGAGCCACGGCGGCGCACTGCCCAGACCCACGCCACCGATGCCGGTGATCGCCGTCAGCGCCCAGATGGCCATCACCGCACCATGCTTCGAGAAGCCGCGCTCCACCAATCGGTGCGAGAGATGCTGCTGATCACCCACCAGCGGACTGCGCCCCTGACGGATGCGCAGCACGCTGGTCGCCAGCAGGTCGTAGATGGGAATCGCCAGCACCGCCATCGGCGTGAGCACGCCGTACCAGTGCGTGCCAAGCGCGTACTGCGGATCGGCCGGATCGGTGAACACGCATCGCACCGCGAGCGCCGCAAGCAGCAGACCAAGCGGCTGGCTGCCTCCATCGCCCATGAAGATGCGCGCGCCACCACGCGGCCTGAAGTTGAAGCACAGGAAACCGAGCAGCGCGCCCGCCAGCAGCGCGAACAGCGCCGCGATGAACCACTGTCTGGCCGCCAGCGCGCCCGCCATGAAAAGCAGCGCGCACACCGCGCCCACGCCGCCGGCGAGTCCATCCATGTTGTCGAGGAAGTTCATCGCGTTGGTGATCGCCAGCATCCACAGCACGCCCAGCGCCACGCTCACGCCCACGCCCCACGCTCCCTGATGGTCGAGCAGCGTCAGTGGTCGCACATCCGCGAACCACGCCAGCGCGATGGCCGGCAGCGCCTGCAGCGCGAACTTCAGGCCGGGCCCCATCGCGCGGCGATCATCCACCGCACCGGCGATCAGCATCCACACCGTGCAGGCGAGCAGCGTCCAGCCGAAGCGCTGGCCTTCCTGCAGGCGCTGCGCATGGGCGCCCGCCCCCTGCCACAGCCGGTCCAGATCCACGGGCAGCGCCCCCGAGAGCACAATCAATCCACCCAGCAGCGGCAGCGCGAAGGCGGACACGAAGGCCACGCCACCCACGTTGGGCACGCGGCGCAGCGTCTTCAAATGCCCGGCAAAACCCTGCGAATCCATGGTCTGCAGGCGGTGACCCACAGCGATCATCGCGGCCGTGAGGGGCAGCGAGAGCAGCAAGCCAACCAGGAACAGGCCCGGCGCAAGCCACGACATGCCGCTACTGTAATCGCACATGGCCATGAAGCGCGTCACCGTGTACTGCAGCAGCAGCACCAGTCTGGAGCCCAAGTTCTTCAACGCAGCCACCAAGCTGGGCGAGGCCATGGCCAAGCGCGGCCTGGAGCTGGTCTATGGCGGCGGCGGCATCGGCCTGATGGGCGAGGTGGCGCGCAGCCTGAAGAAGAACGGCGGCCGCATCCACGGCATCATCACCAAGCGGCTGCTCGCGCTGGAACAGGGCTACGACGGCTGCGACGAACTGATGGTGGTGGACACCATGAGCGAGCGCAAGAAGCTGATGGCGCAGCACGGCGAGGCCTTCATCGCGCTGCCCGGCGGGCTGGGCACCTTCGAGGAATTCTTCGAGGTGCTGGTGCAGCGACAGGTGGGCGAGCACTGCAAGCCCATCGGTCTGGTGAACCTGGGCGGCTACTACGACCCGCTGATCAACCTGATCGATCACGGCATCGAGCATCGCTTCATCAAGCCGGCGGTGCATGGTCTGCTGCAGGTGCATGAGGATCCCGAACTGCTGCTCGACGGCGTGCTGCAGGCGGTGCCGTTCGAGATCGATCCCGATCGCTTCCTTCCGATGGGCAAGGGATGAGGCCCGAACCCGTGGGCCTGATCGCTGGCAGCGGCGAGCTGCCCATGCTGGTGGCACGCGGTGCGCGCGCGGCCGGGCGCCCCGTGGTGTGCGTGGCACTTCGAGATTCGTTCGATCCGCGACTGCCCGCGCTGTGCGACCACTTTCACGAGGTGGGCATGGTGCAGATCGGCCGCTGGATTCGCCTGTTGCGGCGCGGCGGCGTGCGACAGGCGGTGATGGTGGGCGGCGTGCGCAAGACGCGCATGCACGACCCGCTGCGACTGTTCCGCCAGATTCCCGACCTGCGCGCGGCGTGGCTGTGGTACCGTCGCCTTCGACACGATCGTCGCAACCACGCGGTGCTTGCCGCGCTGGCCGACGAACTGGCTTCCTGCGGAGTGCCGCTGATGGATTCCACCACCTTCATCCAGGATCATCTCGCAAGCGATGGCGTGATGGGCGCCGTGCAACCCGGCACCGATGCGCGCGGCGACGTGGCATTCGGCTGGCCGCTGCTTCGCCAGCTGGTGGAACTGGATGTGGGTCAGTCGATGGCCGTGCGCGATCGCGACGTGATCGCCGTGGAGGCCATCGAAGGCACCGACGCCATGATCGAGCGCGCCGGCTCGCTGTGCCGCGCCAAGGGCTGGACGCTGCTGAAGACCGCGAAGGCCGCGCATGACCGTCGCGCCGACGTGCCCACGATCGGCGTGGCCACCATTGAACGCGTGGCTGCCGCGGGCTGCCGTTGCATCGCGCTGGGCACCGGACAGGTGATCCTGGTGGACCGCCCTGCCGTGATCGCCGCCGCGGATCGTCTGGGCGTGGCCGTGTGGGGCCTGTGACGCGCAGCGCGGCGCGTGACTCCATGCAATCTTCCTCTTCAAGCGAACACACGCCACCCGGCGAACCCGCGCTGGCCAGCCGCGCCGGACTGAAGATGCAGCACGCGCTGCAGTCGTTCGCCTTTCCGGTGACGGGTCTGGTGGCCGCCGACTTCGGCTGCAACGTGGGTGGCTTCACCGATGTGCTGCTGCGCGCGGGCGCGGCCAAGGTGTTCGCCGTGGACACGGGCTACGGCACGCTGGCGTGGCGACTGCGACAGGATGCGCGCGTGGTCACCATGGAGCGCACCAACGCGCTGCATGCCGAGCGACCGGAGGGCGGCGTGGATCTGGTGGTGCTCGACCTTGCGTGGACACTGCAGCGGCTGGCGATACCGGCCGCACTGCGCTGGCTGCGCCCGGGTGGCCACATCATCTCGCTGGTGAAGCCGCACTACGAGCTGCGCGACGAGGAGAAGTCGTGGCTGGTGCAGGGCTTCCTGCCGCACGAGCGCGTGCCCGCCGTGGTGGATCGCGTGCGCGGCGAGATGCCTGCGCTGGGTGCCCGCGTGCTGGCCGACACCGCCTCGCCGATCACCGGCGGCAAGAGCGCCAAGCGCGCCGGTTCGCCCGGCAACATGGAGTGGCTGATGCTGCTTGCACCGATGGGTGCGTGAGGCGGCGAAGCGCGTCGGCGACGCCGGAAGAGCGCTGCGCGACGGCCCCGAAAACCAGCGAAAAAACAAGGCGGAGAAAGCGCCTTTCGTGCGCTTCGACGCGCCCGTTTCGGATAGGATTCGGCACCCGAAATTCCCATGAGCGAAGCCCCCAGCAATACCCCGGCCCCGATCGATCGCGTGGTGGAAACTCCCATCGACCAGGAGCTGCACGACAGCTACCTGACCTACGCGATGAGCACCATCATGGACCGCGCGCTGCCCGATGTGCGCGACGGCCTGAAGCCCAGCCAGCGACGCATCCTGGTGGCGATGCACGACCTCAACCTCACGCCGGGTCGCAAGCACATCAAGTGCGCCAAGATCTGCGGCGACACCAGCGGCAACTACCACCCCCACGGCGAGAGCGTGATCTATCCCACGCTGGTGAACCTGGGTCAGGTGTGGAAGACGCGCCACCTGCTGGTGGACAAGCAGGGCAACTTCGGCAGCATCGAGGGCGATCCGCCGGCCGCCATGCGTTACACCGAAGCGCGCATGACCGCCGAGGCCACGGCGCTGCTGGAAGACCTGGACAAGGACACCGTCGACTTCAAGGCCAACTACGACGAGCGACTGCAGGAGCCCACCGTGCTTCCGGCGCGCTTCCCCAACCTGCTGGTGAACGGCAGCTCGGGCATCGCCGTGGGCATGGCCAGCAGCATGCCGCCCCACAACCTGGGCGAGATCTGCGACGCCATCGTGAAGGTGATCGACGTGCCCGACGTGGGCCTGGATGAACTGCTGCAGATCGTGCCCGGTCCCGACTTCCCCACCGGCGGCATCATCGTGGGCCGTCGCGGCATCGCCGAGGCCTACGCCGGCGGTCGCGGCAAGCTCACGCTGCGCGGCCGCGTGCGACAGGTGAAGGAAGGCGGCCGCGAGGCGCTGGAGATCTACGAGATCCCCTACCAGGTGGTGCAGAGCAACCTCATCGAGAAGATCGTGGACGCCAGCCGCGAGGGTCGCATCCCCGACGTGGCCGACGTGCGCAACCACAGCGGCCGCGACGCGCAGACGCGCATCCTGGTGGTGCTGAAGAAGGGCGCCGATCCGCATGTGGTGGAGAAGCAGCTGTACGAGTTCACGCCGCTGCAGAGCACCTTCAGCATCATCAACATCGCGCTGGTGAATCACCAGCCGCGCACGATGGGGCTGAAGCACCTCATCGGCCACTACGTCGAGCATCGCAAGGACGTGGTGCGCCGCCGCACCGCCTTCCTGATGCGCCAGGCCAAGCAGCAGGCGCACCGCCTGGAAGGCCTGATCTACGCCGTGTGCGACATCGACGAGGTGATCAAGATCATCCGCGAGAGCCGCGAGCGCGAGGAGGCCATCCTGAAGCTGATGGACCGCGGATTCCGCATCGCGCCAGGCCATCGCTACGAGAAGATGATTCCGCAGCGCATCGTGCAGTCCACGCGCCAGGGCGACGGTGCGCGACTCACGCGTGTGCAGGCCGAGGCCATCGGTGCCATGCGCCTGATCCAGCTGGTGGGCCTGGAGGTGGAGAAGCTGGCCAGCGAGTTCAGCAAGCTGCTCGAGGACATCGAGGGCTACGAGGCGATCCTGGCCAACGACAAGCTGGTGCTGGACATCGTGCGCGAGGACACGCTGGAGCTGAAGGAGCGCTTCGCCGACAAGCGCCGCACCAGCATCGAGGCCGGCGAGGCCGAGGCCTTCGAGATGGCCGATCTCATCCCCGAGCACGAGGTGGTGGTCACCATCTCGCACGCCGGCTGGGTGAAGCGCCTGCCAAGCGACACCTACCGAACGCAGGGTCGCGGCGGCGTGGGCATCAAGGGCAGCGACGCGAAGGACGGCGACTTCATCGAGCAGCTGTTCACGGGCAGCAGCCACGACGACCTGCTCTGCTTCACGAACACCGGCCGCGTGTTCCGCATCAAGACCTGGCAGATTCCCGAGATGGCGCGCACCACCAAGGGCCGCGCCATCCAGAACATCCTGGAGCTGCGCGAAGGCGAGACGGTGCAGTCGTTCCTGCCGGTGTCGGGCTTCGAGACGCGCGAGGACTTCCTGTTCTTCGCCACGCGTCAGGGCCGCGTGAAGCGCACCGCGCTGCAGGACTACCGCAACGTGAACAAGGGCGGCATCATCGCGCTCAACCTGAACGAGGGCGACGACCTGGTGAACGTGCTGCTGACCAGCGGCAAGGATCAGGTGATGCTGGCCACCGCCAGCGGCATGGCCATCCGCTTCGACGAGAACGACGCGCGCGTGATGGGTCGCGCGGCCGCCGGCGTGAACGGCATCGATCTGGCCGAGGGTGACACCGTGGTGGGCGCGATCCGCTGCGACGACACCGCCGACCTGCTCACCGTCACGCAGAATGGTTACGGCAAGCGCACCAGCCAGGCCGAGTACCTGGTGCAGCAGGAAGACGGCACCACCCGCTGCCAGAGCCGCGGCGGCAAGGGGCGCATCGACATCAAGACCGAGGGCCGCAACGGCCCCGTGGTGGCGGTGCGCAGCGTGGCCGAGGGCGACGAGATGATGCTGATCAGCCGCGACGGCATGATCGTTCGCTCGCCGGCGGCCGACGTGAGCCGCATCGGCCGCAACACCATGGGCGTGCGCGTGATGCAGCTGCGCGAGGGCGACACGGTGGTGTCCGTGGCGATGGTGGCCGAAACCGACGAATCGGCCCCCGCCTGAGCGAAATCCTCGCGGCCGCCGCCATCCGCCCCGCTACCATCGGGGTCTATGGCGATCACCGAATGGTCGGAAGACATCCTGCTTGTGGACCTTGGCAGCGAGCCGCAGCTGTCCGAGGACCTGTCGAACCTGCTCGCCATGCTCGAGGGCCCGGGCTCGCAGCCACGACACGTGGTGCTGGACCTGCATCAGGTGGGCATGCTCACCTCCACCAACATCGCCGCGCTGATGCGCCTTCGCAAGCTGCAGCAACTCTCCAAGAAGCGCCTGGTGGTGGCCCGCGTGCGCGACCGCGTGTGGGCCATCTTCCTCACCGCCGGCCTGGATGAGCTGTTCGAGACCTCCACCGATGTGGGCACCGCGCTGGCGGCCGTGCAGCTGGGGATCCGCTGAACCATGCGACGCATGCGACGAGAGCCGCCCGAGGCGCGCATCGAGCTGAACCCGCTCATCGACCTGATGACCTTCCTGCTCACCTTCTTCATCTACGCGGTGGTGATGATGGTGCGCGTGGACATGGTGCCGATGGAGCTGAAGCAGTTCGCCAGCGGCAAGCCGGCCAAGCCGCTGCCCGCCGCCACCATCAGCCTGGACCTGAACGGCGTGATCTACTTCAACAAGGACAAGGTGACCATCGATGAGGTGGCCGAGAAGGTGAAGGCCGCCAAGCAGGCCGATCCCACCACCATCGTGTACCTGGCGGTGGCCAACGGCCAGGGCACCATGGATCGCGCACCGCTGATGCAGGACCTGTGGGACCGCCTCAAGGATCTCGGCGTGGCCGTGAACCTGGTGGGCAAGCCCAAGGAAACCACGGCCACGCCATGAGCATCGTCGGCGACAGTTCCAATGTCGAGCCGCGCGAGCGCCTGGAGAAGGAGCTGCATGAGCTCGAGGTGGATCGCAACGCGAACCTGCCGCTGATCCTGTGCATCGTGGCCAGCCTCGCCATCCACGGATTCCTGCTGGTGCCGCGCCTCTCCGAGATGCTGTCGAGCAGCCACGACGGCGTGGACCGCACGCGCGCGGCGAGCTTCAGCGTGGAGAAGGAGATGGAGAAGCGCGTGCCGCCGGCACCCGAGGACGAAGACAACTCGGTGAAGCTGGGCATCGAGGACGGCACCACGAAGTCCACGATGACGTGGATCGGCTACAACGAATATCAGGAGCACATCGCCAAGCTCAGTCAGGTGGATCAGGCCGCGTTCCGCGACACCGACGAGGGCGGCCAGCCCATGCCCGCCGCGCAGCCCAGCCAGGCAGCCACGGTTCCGCAGGTGCCGCAGCCCGAAGCCGCCGCACCGCCGGCGCCCAGCGTGAACCAGTCGAGCCCCGGCGAGCAGTCGCCCGCGCAGCAGCGCACGGCCGCGCCCGCGATGGCCAAGCCGCCGCAGCAGCAGACACCACCCGAGCAGAAGCCGCCGGAGCAGACGCAGCCGGACGCGAAGCCCACGCCTCCGCCGCCACCCTCGCCCACCTCGAAGCAGGACAGCCCACCCGCGCAGCAACCGCCCGCGCCGCCGCCGGTGTCGGCCGCCACCGAGGAGACCAAGCCCGCGAAGGACGCGATCCCGATTCCATCGGCCGACACCAACAAGATCGAGCCGCAGATCCAGCCCGTGGAGAAGGTGATCGAGGCGAAGGAATCGAAGGACTCCAAGGACGCGCCACCGCCGCCGAAGTCCGAGGAGCCGCGCGATGTGGCACCCGCGCCTCCCACGCAGATCAAGCCCGAGGAAGAGAAGCAGACCGA
>CAIPQY010000246.1 GCA_903867275.1 uncultured bacterium
AGCACGTCCAGTAACGACCCCCGTCCCTCTTTGTTTGCACTCAACCGGCGAGCGCTGGCTTGAACACCACGACCGCGCTCATGCCGAACTGCACGAGTGCAAGCAGCGCGGCGCCACGCACACACCAGCGGTCACTGCGCGCATCAACGCCCTGCCCCATCGCCACGAGCCATCCCACGGCCAACAGCGCCCACGGATCGAAGTAGCGCTGGAAGGTCTGGGCATTGAGGCACTGTGCCAACCCCATGCACAGCAAGGCAGCCAGCAGCAGCGTGGCGGGCCAGGCGTGCCCCACCCGCGCCGCGCGTTCGCGCAGAGCCGCCGCCACAACCACACCAAGGCCCGCGAGCACGATCATCGACACGCTGCGCCCGCTCGGTGCCGGCAGCGCCCGCGCAACCTCCCAGATCGGGCCGCCCCAGCGCCCCACCTCACCCGCACCCTTCACCACGTCTGGGGCGGTCGGACCCCATGTGTGTTCGGTCACGGTGCCGCGGCGCATCTCGTCAGGCGGAAGCACCTTGCGCCAATCACTGCGCGCAGCCGCACACATCGCCATGGCGATCACGGCAACAAGCACGCATCGAACGCGCGCGCCGCGGTCCAGCACCATCCACGCACCCGGCAGCACCAGCACGCCCCAGCACCCGAGCGTTGCCAGCAGCATCACCATGGCCGCCGGATTGAACACCGCCTGATGGAATGGCTGAAACCGCGGAGGCATGCTTCCACCCCACATGGCGAAGAACGCCGCCACGCACGCCACCGGCGGCACCAGCACCACCGCCAGCCGCCACGCACGCGCTCCCCACGAGGCCTGCACACCCTTGGCGCGGTCGAACAGCACGCGAAGCGCCGCCGGCACGCTGGCCCACAGCATGATCTGCCGCACCAGCACCGTGCCCGCACCAAGCAGTCCAGCCACGCGCGACATGCGCACCTCGTTGCGCGCCACCAGCGCCACGCCCATGGTGGCCGCCGCCAGCGCCAGCGCCGCCGCATCGGTCGTCATCCACACCGTGGCGCCAAGCAGGTACGGTGAAAGCGCGACCGGCGCAGCCAGCACGGCCGCCACCCGCGCGCTGCACCATGCCGCGGCCATGCGCCAGGTCACGAGCCAGGCCAACCATCCTGCCAGGCTCGCCACCAGCCGCTGCACCACCAGCCCACCACCCAGCTTGGCCACCACCGCAAGCACCAGATGAAACCCGGGCGTGGTGGTGGTGAACGATTCACGCAGATCCGGCGTGGGCCACTGCGCAGCCAGCCGGCGAATCTCGATCGCGTGGTAGTCCACCAAGTCGTTGGCCTGACTCGTGCCGCCGCCACCGGCCAGGATCGCCGGCCACACCAGCACCAGAAACAGCATCGTCAGGCCGATCGCCCACCGCCAGCCACCCGGCGCGTCCTGATCTGCCTGACCTGCTTCGCGCATGGTTCGCTGTGCCGGCGGATTCACCGCAGCAGCAGTCCCTTCAGCAGGGTCTCGACCGGCGCCCAGTACAGCACCAGCAGCGTGCCGATGCCGAACGACGCCATGCTGGCCAGCAGCGCACGATCGCTCGTCAGCGTCTCCAGCGGCGCATCGCTCAGGCCCAGGTTCGCGCGGCGATAGAAACGGTGGATCGCGATCATCACCAGCGGCGTCAGCAGCGCCAATCCCATCGCACGCGCGCCGTACAGACGATCCGCGTGCGGCGACAGCGTGTACATCACGTACAGCATCACCACCAGCGCACCGCTCACGCCCAGCAGCCAGTTCATCTGGTCACGCGACTCGTAGCCGATGCGCGGCTTCCAATCCACATGCTCGCCAGCTGCACGCGCGTTCTCGGCGGCCGCCAGATCGCACAGCCGCTTGGTGAAACCCAGGAACAGCGTCAGGAAGAACACGCACAGCAGCAGCCACACGCTCATCTGCACCTGAATGGCCGCCGCACCGCCGGCCGCGCGCAGACAGAACCCCGTGGCCAGCACCGACACATCCACCAGCGGCACGCGCTTCAGTCGCACGTTGTACAGCGCCTGCAGCACCAGATACACGAGCAGGCATGCGCCCACCACGCGGCTCACCAACAGGAAGCCGATCGCCACCGCCGCCATCTGCAGCACACAGCCAACCGCCACGGCCGCCCCCGCGCCGATCGCCCCCGAGGCCACCGGCCGCAGGCGCTTCACCGGATGCAGCCGGTCCTTCGCCGCGTCCAGCGCATCGTTCACGCAGTAGCTGCCGCTGGCCGCCAGGCAGAAGCACCCGAACGCCTCCAGCAACGGCCACACCTTGGCCCAGACATCCGACTCGGCCAGGCCCTTGCCCTGTCCCGACAGCCAGAACACGGCAGGCAGCAGCACGAAGACGTTCTTCGTCCAGTCGCCGGGGCGGAGCAGGCGGATCCATGCGGGCATGGGGGCTGTATCGGCCGAATTCCCCCCGGTTCGCCAACAGGTGACTCGCGGCCGCGACCCGAATAGGATCGCCCCATGGTCGCCCCCAAGACTGACGCCCCCGCCCGCACCGTCACCGTGAAGATCGTCCGCCAGGACGGCCCCAACGCCCCGCGCCGCACCGAAACCTTCACCGCCCCGGTGGAGCCTGGCGCCAACATCATCAGCCTGCTGCAGTGGATCGCCGCCAACCCCACCACCGTGGAAGGCACCGCCAGCACCCCCGTGGTGTACGACAGCGGCTGCCTGGAAGAGGTCTGCGGCAGCTGCACCATGGTGATCAACGGCCGCGTGCGCCAGAGCTGCTCGGCGCTGGTCGACCAGATCGTGGACGAGACCAACACCATCACGCTGGAGCCCATGAGCAAGTTCCCCGTGGTGCGCGACCTCAGCGTGGATCGCACCCGCCTCTTCCACAACCTGAAGCGCGTGAAGGCGTGGGTGCCCATCGACGGCACCTACTCGCTCGGCGCCGGCCCCAAGGACACGCCCGCCAGCCAGGAGCAGCGCTACGTGATGAGCACCTGCATGAGCTGCGGCTGCTGCCTGGAAGCCTGCCCGCAGTTCAATCAGGAAGCCGACGCCACCAAGTGGGACAGCGAATTCATCGGCGCACACGCCATCAATCAGGCCCGCCTGTTCAACAGCCATCCCACCGGCGCCACGCTGGCCGACGAGCGTCTGGATGTGCTCATGGGCGAAGGCGGCGTGAACGACTGCGGCAACGCGCAGAACTGCGTGAAGGTGTGCCCCAAGGAAATCCCGCTCACCGAGAGCATCGCCACCATCGGCCGTCAGGCCACGGTGCGCGGCATCAAGCGATTCTTCGGCGGCAAGTGACGCAGAGCGGGTGACTCACGCCTTCAGGCGCGTGCGTCGCGGCTCGCCCGCTTCCACGCGCTCGATCGACATCGCCAAGCCGGTGTCGGTGCTCACTTCCACCAGCGCACCGCTCAGGCGCACCTCGCCACCACTCACCTCGAACTGCACGGGCATGGCCGTGGTCATGTGATGCACCACACGACTTGCGTCGCGGCCGATCACGCCGTCGCACGGTCCGCACATGCCCATGTCCGTCAGGAACGCGGTGCCACCCGGCAGGATGCGCTCATCCGCGGTGGGCACATGCGTGTGCGAGCCAAGCACCGCCGCCACGCGACCATCCAGATGGTGCGCCAGCGCGGCCTTCTCGCTGGTGGCCTCCATGTGCGCCTCCACGATCACGATGGGCCGCTTCTCGGGAATGGTGCGCAGCAGTTCGTCGCAGGCGGCGAATGGATCATCCGCCGGCATGGGGAAGGTGATGCGCCCCAGCACCGTGGCCACGAAGATGTCGCGACTGCGCTCGCCGAAGGCCGGAATGCGGATCATGCGCTTGCCGGGCGCCTTGGCGGACAAGTTGAACGGTCGCAGGATGGGCTCGTTCGGGTCCTCGATGGTGCTCGCGATGCGCGAATCGCGGTACACATGGTCGCCCAGCGTCACGGCATCGGCCCCTGCCTCGCGAAGCGCCCGATACAGGTCGGCGGTGATGCCCGAACCGTTGCGGATGTTCTCGCCGTTCACGATCACGGCATCGGCGCGCACCTGCTGGCGCAGTTCGGGCAGCAGCTTCTGCACCGCCGAGCGGCCGGGCGCCCCCACGACGTCTCCAAGGAACAGGATGCGGATCGGGCGTGCCATCGGTACACTCTAACGACTGGAGCGCTTCAGGCCTTTTCCCGCCGAGGCACTTCCCTTCTCTCAAAAAGACCACAGATGATGACCGCTACCGCGTTCAAGATGGGTGACAAGGTTCGCTCCACCAAGCGCCCCGAATGGGGTGTGGGCTCGATCATGAAGATCGAGGCCATCACCTTCCAGGGCAAGAGCGACCAGAGCATCTACGTGCGTTTTGCGGCCGTGGGCGTGAAGACGCTGCTGGCCAGCGCCGCCGACCTGATCGCCGCGGATGGCAGCGGCGACGATGTGCTGACGGCCATCCATCGTCCCACCACGCTCACCGAGGTCGAAGCCAAGCAGGAAGG
>CAIPQY010000247.1 GCA_903867275.1 uncultured bacterium
CCTCTCGTACACTCCGCTCCCAACGGAGGCCCCTCTCATGCAATTCTCGATCGACTCGGTCCACGCCCGCCAGATTCTCGACAGCCGCGGCAATCCCACGCTTGAATGCGAAGTGATGCTCGCAGGCGGCGCGGCCGGCCGTGCAGCCGTGCCAAGCGGCGCAAGCACCGGTGAACACGAGGCGGTGGAGTTGCGCGACGGCGACAAGAAGCGCTGGCGCGGCAAGGGCGTCACCAAGGCCGTTCGCAACGTGAATGAGGTCATCTTCCCCGCCATCGGTGGAATGGATGCCCGCGAGCAGCAGGCGATCGATCACCTCATGATCGAGCTCGACGGCACCAGCAACAAGCGCAAGCTTGGCGCAAACGCCACACTGGCCGTCAGCATGGCCGTGGCGCACGCGGCAGCCCGTGCCAGCCAGTTGCCATTGTGGCGCTACCTCGGCGGCGCGCACGCGCATGTGCTGCCCGCGCCCATGATGAACATCCTCAACGGCGGCAAGCACGCCGACAACACCGTGGATTTCCAGGAGTTCATGGTGCAGCCGGTGGGCTTCGACACATTCGAGGACGGCTTCCGCGCAGGCGTGGAGATCTACCACGCGCTCAAGGACGTGCTGCACGACCGGCACCTGTCCACCGCCGTGGGCGACGAAGGTGGTTTCGCACCCAACCTGAAGCGCAACGAGGACGCCTGCGAACTCATCGCCGAAGCGGTGAAGAAGGCCGGCTACGACCTGGGTCGCCAGATCGTGATCTGCCTCGATCCCGCCACCAGCGAGCTCGCCAACGAGGCGAAGAAGGTGAAGAAGAAGGGCTACCGCATGTTCAAGAGCGCGCCGGATCGCGTGCTCTCGAGCGACGAGATGATCGACCTGTGGTCCAAGTGGTGCCGCACCTGGCCCATCCGCAGCATCGAGGATGGCCTTGCCGAGGACGACTGGGCCGGCTGGAAGAGCCTCACGGCCAAGCTCGGCGGCTCCGTGCAACTCGTGGGCGACGACCTGTTCGTGACGAACCCCGAGTTCCTGGCCAAGGGCATCAAGCAGAAGTGCGCCAACGCGATCCTGGTGAAGGTGAATCAGATCGGCACCCTCACCGAAACGCTGCAGGCCGTCGAGATGGCCCAGCGCGCGGGCTATCGCGCCATTCTCAGCCATCGCAGCGGCGAGACCGAGGACGACACCATCGCCGACCTGGCAGTCGCCACCAACTGTGGGCAGATCAAGACCGGCGCACCGTGCCGCAGCGACCGCAATGCCAAGTACAACCAGCTGCTGCGCATCGCGGAGCACCTCGGATCCACGGCTGCCTACGGCGGCCGGGATCTGCACTGACGCATGGCTGCGGGCGCCAACATCCCACGCACGCGCCCAGCCGACACGCTGCCGCCGGACGCCGTCGCGAAACTGATCGCGGTATCGCGACGCCTGGCCGAGACGGGCGATCTGGCCATGGTGCTGGTCACGGTCATCGATGCGCTGCGGGATCTGCTTGAGGCAGACCGCGCGTCGGTGTTCGAGTACGACCCCGCAAGCAACGAGCTGTTCACGCATGTGGCGCACGGCCTGAGCGACAAGGCGCAACCGGAGGTGATCCGCATCCCCGCCACGCATGGCATCGCCGGCGCGGCGGCGACTGATCGCGTGCTCGTGAACATCCCCGATGCATACGCCGACAGCCGCTTCAACCGGGACGTGGATCGGCGGACCGGCTATCGCACGAATTCCATCCTCGCGATTCCCCTGCTGGATCATGACGGTCGACTTGTCGGCGTGGCGCAGGTGCTCAACCGCCGCGGTGGCGCGTTTCGCTCGATCGACGAACAGCTGGCCACCGGCATCGCGGCACATGCGGCGGTGGCCATCCGGCGCGGTCGCATGATCGAGGACCGTGTCGCGCGCGAGCGCATGGAGCGCGACCTGATGGCGGCGCGCAGCATTCAGCAGAGCACCTTTCCGACCGCGCTTCCCAGTCTGGCGAACTGGCAGATCGCCGCAGGAGGCGAGCCTGCCGAGCAATGCGGTGGCGATGCGTTCGACGTGGTGCCACTGCAGAAGGGCCACATCGTGGCGCCCGAGGCGGAGGCCGACGAACTCGTGCTGCTCATCGCCGACGCCACCGGCCACGGCATCGGCAGCGCGCTGAGCGCCATGCAGTCCCGCGCCATGCTGCGGCTCGGTCTTCGGCTGGGGCAGCCCATCGAACGCATCGCGTCCGAGACCAATCAGCAACTCTGCCAGGACCTGCCGATGGGTCGCTTCGTCACCGGCTGGTTCGCGCGCGTGCATCTGGCAACCGGCCGCGTGGCGTGCATCGCCGCCGGTCAGGGCCCCATCCTGCTCTACCGCCGCGATGCGGATGCCTTCACCACGCTGCCCACGGACATGCCTCCGATGGGCGTGGTGGCCGATGATGTGCCGCCCGAACGCACGGAATTCACCATGCAACCCGGCGACCTGCTGGTGGCGCTCACCGATGGCTACTTCGAGAGTGAATCCCCTTCCGGAGATCAGTGGCAGCAGGAACGGTGCGAAGCGCTCATCCGCTCCATGCGCGACGCCTCACCCGAGGCCATGCTGCAGGCGTGCAACGCCGTCATGCAGGACTGGTGCAAGGGCGCGCCTGCCGCGGATGACCGCAC
>CAIPQY010000248.1 GCA_903867275.1 uncultured bacterium
TCGCCATGCTGTGGAACTGGTTCCGCGGCGAGGAGGGTGTGGGCGACTTCGCGTACCACTGCATCTGGATCGGCGCCGCGCTGGCCGTGGTGGCCTCCGCCAGCGGCTGGTTCCTGGCCGAGGGTGAGACCGGCGAGAGGGATCTGGAGTGGCACCGCTGGTTCGCCATCGGCAGCACGTGCGCGCTGTTCGTGCTGGCGATCATTGCAAGCCTTTCGCGCAACGACGATCGTCCCGGCATGCTGGCCACCACGCGCCTGCTCACGCTGGTCACCGCAGGTGGCATGGCCTTCACCGGCCATCTGGGTGGCAACATGAAGTGGGGCGATGACTTCGTGACGGAACCCGTGGGTGCGGCCATCAAGCTGAGCTGGAACCGGATCCGCGAATTGAACGAGCGTCCGCAGGGCGCAGCGTCGCCTGCCACGAAGGACGAGATCAAGTCCGAAGAGAAGAAGGCCGAGAACGCGCCCGCGACGACCGAAGACAAGCCATCCGGCGAGGCGAAGCCTGCCGATGCGCCGCATGCGAGCATGGGCGCCGTGTCGGGCGATGCCATCGATGCCGATGAACCGCCGCAGACGCCACCGGCCCCGCCGGCCGACAAGCCTTCCGCCGGCAAGACGGCTGGAGACAAGTCCGCCTCGACCACGGTGCCGCCCACCGTTCCACCCAAGAAGCCGGTCAGTTACAAGGACGATGTGCTGCCGCTGATGAAGGCGCGTTGCTACGAGTGCCACAGCGGCGAGAAGCCGAAGGACGGCATCGGCTTCGATCACATGGAAGAGCTCATCAAGACCACCGGCAAGCGCGCCGTGGTGATGAAGGGCGATCCGGCCAAGAGCACCGCATTCACCGCGGTGATGAAGGCGGACACCAGCAAGAAGCGCATGCCACCTCCGAAGAAGGGTGATCGCCTGACGCCGGAAGAGGCGGGCATCATCGAGGCCTGGATCAAGGAAGGCGCGAAGCTGGACAACTGATCAGCGGTCGTCCAGCGCCTGCTGCGCCACGGAGCGTGCGGGCCGGATGCACAGCATCAGCAGCGCCGACGCCAGCGCAAGCCCGGCGAACGCCGCGAAGATGCCGTTCAGCGGCACCTGTGCATCGCGCAGTCGACCAAAGCCCCAGTCGGCAAGCCCGCCGCAGCTGATGCTGACGAAGTTCATCAATCCGTAGCCGGTGGCGCGCAGGTTGGGCCGCGCGATCTGGCACAGGATGGGCATGTTGTTGCAGTCGAACATGCCCCAGCCAAGACCGAACAGCATGAGGAACGCCACGGCGATGCCAAGGGAGCCCGCATTGCCCACGCCAAACAGCGCCGGGGCGAGCAGGGTGATGCCCATCGCGCTCACGAACATCCGACCGCGGGGTTGCGTGCGCGCCCATCGGTCGGCAAGCCATCCACCCACGAACACGCCCAGCAGCGCCGCCAGATTCCAGTACAGCGTGGCGGACACGCCCGCAGCGCCCTGACCCAGATTGAACTGCTGCTTCAGGATCGCCGGCATCCAGTCGCGCACCACCCATCCGGCAAGCGCGGGCAGCGTGAAGCAGGTCACCAGCAGCAGGAAAGCGGGGCTCCGCAGCAGGTGCAGCAGCGATGACAGCACGCCTTCGTTCGGTGCCGCATCCGTGTCGTTTCGCCGTGGTGGCTCGCGCAGCAGCAGTCCCAGCGGCAGCGCGTACAGCAATCCCACAAGGCCAGCCGCGTGGAACGCGAAGCGCCAGCCCAGATCCTGGTTGTCTGCAACGTAACCACCGAAGCCGCCCAGGATCACGCCCGCGTAGATCGCCGTTTGATGCACACCCACCGCGCGGCTTCGCGTGGCGCCCGCGTGATGATCCGCGATCAGCGCCAGCGCGGCGGGGATGTAGAAGGCCTCGCTGAAACCCATCAGCGTGCGCGTCCACAGCAGCTGGTCGTAGCTTGTGGCATTGCCCGTGAGCCATGTCACCACCGACCAGGCGGCCAGGCTTCCCACGATGGTCACGCGGCGGCCCAGCCGATCGGCCACCAGTCCGCCCAGCGGACTCAGAAAGGCGTACACCCACTTGAACTGCCCAAGCATGAAGCCCCAGTTCGCGTCGGTCTGCACGCTCGCGACATCCTGCATCACCGAGAACTTCATCGAGGCCAGCATCTGGCGATCGAGGTAGTTCAGCAGCGCCACCGGCCACAGCAGCGCCACGGCCATCCAGGCAAGGCGAGCGGTGCTGGAAAAAGAAGACGGGCCGCGCATGGGCCCCAAGTATGGGGTGAACACGCGCGACCCGTCGGGTCAGCCAGTTGGATGGATCAGACCGCCGAACCGATGTTCAGCAGGATGTAGGCCAGGTCGCCGAAGCTGTACTCGCCGTCGCCGTCCAGATCGCCCTGGTACTCGAAGGGACTTTCCGCGATGCCCATCCAGTAGTACACGTCGCGGCTGTCCACGAATCCGTTCAGGTTCATGTCGCCGTTGATGCGCTCGCACACGTCCAGACGGTTGTCGCGGTCGCGATCCTCGGCGCCGCTGGCGATGTCGGCCGAGTCGGCGATGCCGTTGCCATCGCAGTCACCGCTGCCAAGCAGCGCGTAATCGGCGCCATCGGCAAGGGTCTGCTCGGCATCGTTGGTGCCGATCTCGTTCAGGATCCAGGCGCCCCAGTCATTCTTCGATTCGACCACCACGTCGGTGACCTCGTTGGCGTCGTCGAAGGTGGCGACCACGCGGGTCTCCTCGGACTCGATCACGGCGACCTTGTCGGCCACGGCGGTCAGGCTTGCGAAAAGGGGAAGGGCGAACAGCAGTGCCACGGTGTTTCCAGTCTTCATTGGAGTGCTCCTTGAGCGGGTGTTGGTGTGCGAAGCGGTGCAGGGCCCCAACCAATCACCAAAGGGCCGTCCAGCACCACCTTTCGAATGTGCCCGGAACCAGATTCATCGGCGTTTGAAACACAATCGCTGCAAAGGCAGATGCGATTCGCAAGTGCTTGCAAGCAAGTGGTTTACGAAACCCGCACAGGTCACGATCGCGGGGGTCAGGAAGGCGTCCCGGGCAGGATTCGAACCTGCGACCTGGAGCTTAGAAGGCTCCTGCTCTATCCAACTGAGCTACCGGGACGTGTGCGTTCGCGCCGCCGCAGTCTACGGTCTTCCGCGCAGCGATCGATGCACGTTGCGCACGGTCCGCCAGCGGCGCGGCTCGGGTGAATCCAGATGCGTGGCGCCGCGTCGCAGGCGCAGGGCGCCGCGGCAGTGTTCAAGCAGGCCCCAGCCCGCGGGCACTTCGTGCGCCTTCAGCATGCCGGCTGGGCAGCACAGATACAGGCGGTCGGCGATGCGCCAGCGCGTCATGCGCGCGAATTTCACCTGCGACTGCAGCGCCTCGCTGGCAAGGCGCGCGTCGCGATCGGCGCTTCGCACGCTGGCCAACTTGGAGCGCTCGAAATCCCAGCCGTCGGTCTCGGGAAACAGCGATTCGCCGGTGCGTTGCAGGTGTGGCTCCCATGTGCGCACCAGTTGCTCGCGAAGTCGATCGCGTCGCCTTTGCAGGCGCGCGTGTTCGCTCGCGGCGCGGTCCAGATCCGCGCGATCACTCAGGAAGTCCGCGCGCGTGGCCTTGCATTCGATCACCACCGTGGTGACCGTGCGCATGATGCGTCGCACCGTGGCCGGCTCGGGATCGCGATCCGGCTGTGCGAACAGGTTCACCGCGCCGCTCTCACGCAGCAGGCAAGCGAGGGGATCGGTGTCTGCGGGTGACCACAGCATCCCGGTCGCTGCCGAAGGTGCTGGCACGCGTGCGCCCATCGCATCCATCCATCGCCGCATGTCCGACTTCGAAAGCGCATCCACGCCCTCCAGTCGCGCCGCATCACCCTGCATCCACGCCGCCACATCGGCGCGCCAATGCGGAATGGCCGTGGTCACCTCGCATGCCACCGCGCTCGCGTCGGCGGCATGCAGCCAGGCCATGGCGCAGCGCTTGAGCAGGGCGTGCAGGTCGGATTCCATGGCGTGCAGCGTAGGCCTGTTGCGCGGCGTGATCGGGCGGGTGGGCGCCGACGGTGCGCCGTTAGCATTCGCCGCATGACGCAGCCTCCGTCCGACCCCGTGTACGCCCCCGGCATGCCGCAGGCGGATCAGTCGAACACACTTGGCCTGGCGGGTTTCATCACCTCGCTGGTGGGATTCGCGCTCACGGGCGGTCTGCTGTGTCCGGTGGGCCTCATCCTGAGCCTGATCGCGCTGCGCAGGCAGCCGCGCGGCTTCGCGATCGCGGGCGTGGTGCTTGGCGTGATGGGAAGCTGCGGTGGCTGCATCATCGCGCTGTTCGTGCTGCCGGCGATCGCCATCGCCATCGCCGGAGGCGCGACCGTGCTCACGGCTGCAGCCTTCATGCTGGTCGGCGGCACGCCGGCCATGGAGACCTTCGATCACATGTTCCAGATCAAGCGCGAGATCGGCGTGTACGCGAAGCAGCATGGCGCGCCGCCCACTTCGCTGGCCGATCTCAACCTGCCCGCCGACATGCTCGACGACGGCTGGGGCACGCCGCTGCAGTATCGGATGTCGGGCAGCGCCCCCGCGTGGAAGTGGTCACTGCAGACGGCCGGCCCCAACCGGCAGCTGGAGCAGGACGACTTCACCTTCAGCGGCGAGTTCATCGCCAATCCCTGACGCGCGCATCGACAGCCCCTAAAAACGGAAACGGCCTCTTTCGAGGCCAGTTCCGCTTCTGTTGTGCGGACGACGGGTTCCCGTCCATCGTCCTGCGTCGTGTCGAGGCCAGTTCCCGTGGCCGTCAAACACTTGTCTGAGGCAGGTCGTTCCCACAACCTGCACTCAACTTCCTTCACCTGTACAAACGAGAATTCGGCTCGTGACACGTCATGCCTGAGCAAGTTTTCCCGGAAAGATGAAGAAGTGGCGTTTGTGCGCCAAAAACGACGCTGGCCCACCGATCGGCGGGCCAGCGGAAGGTTCAGCAGGGCTGTTGGCGCTCAGGCCGAGTCGCGCGCCAGCTTCTGATAGTGCTCGCGCTCGCCGCGGCCACGCAGGGGATAGTCCTTGCGCAGCGGGTGCGCGGGATAGTCCTTCCACATCAGGATGCGGCGCAGGTCGGGGTGATTGCGGAAGCGGATGCCGAACATGTCGAACACCTCGCGCTCGGGCCATTCGGCGCCGGGCCACAGGTCGGTCACGCTGTCCACCATCAGGGCCGGATCGGCGTCGATGCCGGTGGTGTCCATGCTTGGATTCAGGAACACCTTCAGTCGAAGGCGGCGATCGAACTTGTGGCTGACGATGTTCCACACCACCGCGAAGCGGCCGGGCTGCGGCGCGGGGTAGTCCAGATAGTCCACGCCGGCGAGGTCGCTGAGGAAGTTGTATTCGCAGCGCGGATCGTCGCGCAGGAAGCGCGCCACGTCGTGCAGCTTGTCGGCGGGCACCACCAGCGTGGTCTGTCCGCGGAACTCGGTGGCCAGGAACTTCGTCTCGGCGAAGCGCTCCTTCACCAGGGGCAGCGTGGGGTGATCAAGCTTGGGGGCGGCGGTCATGGGACGCGAATGCTAGCAGCGGGGGCGTGCGGTTTCCTGCGGCAATCGGCGGTTCATGGCGCGGGTCGTTCGGTGGAGCGCCAGCCCGGAATGCGCGGGTGATCGAAGGGAGGCGGCGCGTCGAAGCCGCCGGCCGGGTCGTATTGCAGCGTGGCGAACGAGCCCCAGCCGGCGCGCGGGCGCGTGAAGGCTTCGCGCAGACCTGCGGCGACGCGTTGGTCGACGTCGCTGCGGAAACGCGACTCGTCCTGGCGGATGCGGAACTCGGCCCACGCCACCGCCAGCACGAACATGACCGCGGCGCCCACCAGCAGCCACACGATGGGTCGGCGCGCGAACAGTTCGAGTTCGGCGATGGTTCCGTCGCCGCCGCACTCCGGGCAGGGAAAGCCGCTGTCCGGATAGCCGCAGTCTGGGCAGCGCTTGTCCGCCTTGCGACGCTCCGGCACGCGTCGACCGAACCACCATCGCGGCAGCAGCGCCACGGGCAGCAGCGCGAGCAGCGGCAACGCACCCACGATCGAGCCCGCGATCGCGAACGCCACGCTGGTGCCGGGCGAACCAAAGCCACCCACCAGCGCGCGCGCCATCTCGTGGAACGCCACGAAGTAGCCCCACAGCGCCACGCCCAGCCACCAGCCGCACAGCATGGCGACCCAGTTGGGCATGCTCGGCGCGCGACCGGCGATCATCCGTTGTCATCCACGCGCAGATTGGCGGCGCGCTCCACCGAGCGGGCCGTCGCGAGCGTGGCATCGTCGAATCCGACCAGCGGCGGGAACGCGCGCACGCCGTAGCCACCGCGCGCATCACCCGGCACCTTGCGCGTGGCATCGATGGCGATGCGGTGGCCGTTGCGCTGCAGGTCGCGGCCGAAGTCCGCGTTGGCCGCCATCAGGAACAGCACGCGTTCCCAGTCGCGCAGATCCACGCCCTCATCCACCACCACCAGGAAGTCGGCCACGCCTGGCTGTGCAGGCAGCAGGCTCCATGCATGCTCGATCGCCTTTGCGCCATCGCCCGCCGCACGCTTGCTCGCAGCGATGAACATGCAGCGGCCAAGGCCCCACTCGGGCATTTCCGCCGCGGCGAAAGCGCCGCGAGCGGCGGCCAGACAGGCGGTGCGCTCGACTTCGGTCGGCATGCGCGGATCGGCGAGCGAGCACCCGAACGCTTCCTCACCCGCGCGCTTGCGCGTGGCATCCAGACCCATCTTCATGCCGGCACCAAGTCCGGGCGCCGAGTGATCCAGGATGTCCAGCGGACCGTGCACCAGTTCCACATCACGCACGAAGTCGCAGCGCTCGAACACGGTGCGCAGCACGGCGGGTTCGTCGTGCACCGACACGCCCTCGTCCACGGCCACGATCATCTTGGTCCACGCCA